>DATIZR010000059.1 GCA_035516965.1 Nitrospirota bacterium | reverse complement strand
ATGTCGTCGGACGTGGCCGACAGCTCCTCCGAGCTCGAGGCCAGGGCGTTCGTCGCCGTATTGATCTCCCCCACGACACGGCGCAGGTTCATGGTCATCTGGTTGAAGCTCCTGGCCATCTCCGCGATCTCGTCCGCCGTGCCGATGCTGATCTCCTGCGACAGGTCGCCCCGGGAGGCCGATTCGGCGGCCGTCTTGACGGCGGCAACCGAGCGCAGGATGCCGCGGATGATCAACGTGCTGAGCACGAGGCCCGCGATGACGGCAGCGATGGCGAGCCCCGCCTGGAAGAAGTTCAGCCGCGACGCTGTTATGGCGAGCTTCGCGCTCTTGTCTTCGTAGTTTTTCTTGGCCTGATCGTTCATGTCTTCGAGCGCAATGCGGAGCCGCATGTCCACGCCGACGCCAACGCTCTTGTCAATGGCGAGGATATCGCGGCTCTTTTTCCTTGCCTCAATCAGGGCATCGATGCCGTGCTCATAGGCATCAAAGGCCGCCTTTGCGTTCTCGTACAGGTTCCGCTCGACGTCGTCTTTCACAAGCTTATGGAAGATTTCGATCTTGTCCCCCATTACCTGGACGTGCTCCCTGAACTCCTTGGCATATTTGTCGTCTCCGCGGATCGTAAAGCTCTTGAAGGCCTGCACGGCCTGGCCCAGCCGGTTTACCGACTCCATGCTGGCCTGCATCTGGGCGCCGTCATCGTCGGACAGGGACTTATATCCCTTGATCAGGGAGCGCTGGCCGAGAGCGGACAGGACCGACACGATCATGAGCGCCAGGATCATGACGCCCGCAGAACCGTAGAGCTTCTTTGACAGTGACATTTTCATATCTCACCTCTTTGGAGCAGTTCTTTTCCTTACACCGCGTTCACGATCTCGCCGGCCATTTCCTCGATGGACAGTATCTTATCGGCAATGCCGGCGTCCACGACCGCGCGCGGCATGCCGTAGACAACGCAACTTTCCTCGTTCTGAGCGAAGATCCTGCCGCCTGTCTTTTTCAGCGCAGCCAAGCCCTTTACGCCGTCGCTGCCCATGCCGGTCAGGATCACACCGAGGGCCCTGCCGGGGAACAAATCCGCGACGGACTGCATCAGATAGTCCACCGAGGGCCGGTAGATGAACTCATCGCGGTTCTCGGAGATGTTGACGACCGTCTCAAGGCCGCGGGGCCGCAGGAGGTGCATGTGGCCCCTGCCGGGAGCTACGAGGGCCACGCCCGGCCTGAGGGCCTCGCCTTCGACCGCCTCCTTCACCGTGATCTGGGAAAGCTGGTTCAGGCGCTCGGCAAAGGGGCCGGTGAAGTTCGGCGGCATGTGCTGGGCGATCACGATCGGCACCGGGAAGTCCTTGGGAATCCGGGGGAGGATCTCCTGGATCGCCCTGGGGCCTCCCGTGGACGTGCCGATGGCCACGATTCCCATCCGCCGCTCGCCCGTCGACCGGGCGGGTATCACGCGGGGCGCCTCCGCGGTCCGGACCAGGGGGACGGACCGCCGCTTCCTCAGCCTGCCGCTGTGCGCGATCTGCTTCACCGTATCGATGAGCATCGCCTTGATCTTGACGATGTTGATCGAGAGCTCCGACAGGTTCTTGGGGATGAAGTCCACGGCGCCGTGCTCGAGCGCCTCGAGCGTGACCTGGGCTCCTTCCGTGGTGAGCGAGCTCACCATGATCACCGGGACGGGCGTCTTGTCCATGATCAGCCGCAGCGCCTCGATCCCGTCCATGCGCGGCATTTCCACGTCCATGGTCACCACGTCGGGCTGGAGCTGGGCCGTTTTCTCCACCGCCTCGACTCCGTCGCGCGCCGTGCCGATCACGCGGATCTCGGGGTCCGAGGACAGCATGTTCGTGAGCGCGTTCCGCATGAAGGCGGAATCATCTACTATGAGAACCGTTACGGTCATGTCCCTCACCAATCCGTCGGAGCTGCCTCATCCGAAAAAAGGCCTACGCGACGCCCTTTCCGTTCAGGAACGGACCGTATTTCTTGTCCGTATCCATGATGTGGCGAGCCAGCCAGTCCTTCAGGAAGTTCATGACATCGACGGTGACGACCGCCTTTCCTTCGCGTACACTGGCGTGCAGTTCGGCGACCTGCTTGGTCAGCGCGTCGTGCTGCGCCTTGTGCGCAACATACCCTGCATATCCGTGCTTCTGCATCAGACGCTCCTCGCCCGCAAAATGCGACTTCGTGTACTCCGCCAGGCCGTCGAGGATCTTTCCCATCACGTCTTTGCCCTTGCCCGAGCCCATGGCCGAGTGAAGTTCGTTGACCATGGCGACGAGCTTTCTGTGCTGGTCGTCGAACTCTTTGATGTTGACGCTCAGTGCTTCCGTCCAGGTGATCAGTGCCATAGCTCCTCCTCTTCAGATATTTCGCGAAAAAAATCTTGCACCACCAAGGACAAGAAGAAGGCGGAGAGAAGCCGACCGTTCAACTTCTTGACAGCTTTCTCCTCTGCTTCGGCTTTCCTCTGCGACCACTGTGGTTTCATATTTTTGCATCTTAGGCTTTCATGCAGTGTATGGCTCTGCAATGACCCCAAGACTATTTGATGCGGGAAAGTCATGCCCTTCCGACATTGAACCAGCCTACCTTTGCCTTCAGGTCCGACGACAGGCGCTCCAAGTCGCCGGATGCCGCCGCGATCCGGTCCGTCGTGCCCGCTGTCTGTACGGTAATTGCGACGATGGAGTCCATGTTCCGGGTCACGTCCTCGGCAACGGAAGACTGCTCCTCTGACGCGGCCGCTATGTGACTGACACGCTCCATGTCCTTCGTCGCCGCAGAGAAGATGAGGTCCAGGGAGCCTTTTGTCTCTTCCACTAGCTTGACGCCGTTCTCCACTTCCGCCTTGCCTGTCGTCATGCTCGCCACGGCACTTTCCGTGTCCGCCTGGATCTTCCGGATTCGCTCCGCAATCTCGCTGGTCGCATGTGCCGTCCGCTCCGCCAGCTTGCGCACCTCGTCGGCCACGACGGCAAATCCACGCCCCTGTTCGCCGGCGCGCGCCGCCTCGATCGCGGCATTCAGGGCCAGCAGGTTGGTCTGGTCCGCGATGCCGTTGATCACCGTGACGATCTCTCCGATCTGTGCAGAGCTGTTTCCCAGTTCCGTGATAGTACCGGCCGCCGCACCGACGGACTCGGCGATCCGGACCATCTCCTGGACCGTCCGCTCCACGGCATTTTTGCCCCGCAATGCGATGTCCGCCGACTCCCGGGCCGTTGAAGCCGTATCGGTGGCATTCTTCGCCACGTCGGTGATCGTCTGCGACATCTCGCTCATGGCTGTCGCCACCTGTTCGGTCTGCGCCCGCTGTTCGTCGGCCTTCCGCTTGAGGTCGCCTGCGGTATTGATGAACGTGTGGCTCGCTGAAGAGATGTCCCCGATGCCGGCCTGAACGGCTCCGATGATGGATTGCAGATTGTCCAGGAACGTATTGAACCACTGTGCCAGTTCGCTCAATTCGTCGCTTCCGTCCGCCTTCAGCCGCTTCGTAAGGTCGCCTTCTCCCTGGGCAACGTCCCGGATGCGGTCCACCGTGGCCCTGACCCGCCGCGTGATCAGGCGGTCGACGAGAAGGGTGAGCCCGGCGGCGAAGAGCGCGATGGCGATTGCAATGCCGAGGATGACGATCAGAACGTTCTTCCGGATGCCGGCTTCGAGCGCAGTCCGGTGGTACGCCAGCTTGAGCTTGCCGAGCGCGACCCCGTCTGCGCTGACGATGGGCTTCTCGAAGATCAGGAGGTCGGCCGTGTCCGCGGGTTCGGAGCTGGCCTTCGTGACCGGCTTGTTCTGCGGATCGGTGAAAACGGCAAAGGCGACCTCCGGGTCTTTCGTGATGTTCCTGACGTATTCCTCGAGAGACATGACGTCGAAATTCTGGTAGGACGCCGCGCTGATTTTCGTCATGAAGTCCGCCTCGGCCGTGCCTTTCGATTCCATCATCCCCTTTAGTGCAGCCGTCCCGCTGATGGTCATGAACAGTCCGAGCAATCCCAGCAGGGCAACCATCAGGAGGAGTGTAGGGATCAGGAACCGCTTGCCGATGCTGTTTTCGCCGATATTCATAGGCGGCCTCCCCGGTCGGTGCTGTAGAAGACCCGTCGTTGATTCATGAAGCATCCTTTCCGCCGCCTTCAAGGCACTCAGCCTTGAGGCCGCACATATGCCCGTTGATTTCGCACCTGCTAAAATCCCAGCTCCTTGAGCAGATCATCGACGTCGGACTGGGAGACCTTCTCGGCCGCAGCCGCAGGCTCTTTCGACCCCGGCTCGATCTTGACGCCGAAGGAGGTGACGAGCCGCACGAGCTCGCCCTCGATGTCGTTCACGAGCGTGATGACCTTCTTGATCGTCTGGCCGGTCAGGTCCTGGAAGGACTGGGTGGTCAGGATCTCCGTAAAGTCGTCCTCGAGCCCGTTCTTGAACACCTTGAGATACTCGATCGTCTCGGGCGGTCCCTGCACCTTCCGGATATGGCCCGACAGGTCGTCCATGCGCAGGATGTACTTTTCCACGACGCTCATCGTCTTGTTCGCTGCCTCCTCGGTCTTCTCGATCACGAACTGGAGCTTGTCCACGGCGTTCGGGATCTCGGCCCGGGTAATGTCCTTGAGGCGGGGATCAACGGCCTCCCTGAAGCTCTTGATCGAGTCGTGCAGCTTCCGGGTGATCTTGCCGACCTCCTTGAACAGGTCCCCATGGCCGTTCTTGACGATCGTCTGGATCGCAGCATCGGCCGTCTCGTAGTTCTGCTCGGAAACAGCGGTCATGAAGCACATGATGTCGTTCAGGATCTCCTGGCGCGGGTCGTTCTCCGCGACACGCATCGTCTTCTCGTAGGAGGAGCGGGCTTCGAGAAGCTCCCTGATCCTCACCTCGCCCCCCATGGTTTGGACCGACCGCGTCACCGACCGGGCGCCGTCGGCACCGGCGTCCGAAACTTCAGCGGCCATGTCCTCGAGGAGGCTCATGTCGTCGAGGGGGATGAGCTTCTTGATGTCCAGCAGCACGACGAGCCGGCCGTCGAGCTTGGCCACGCCCTGCACCTGGTCCGAGTGGCCCTGCGTGAGGTTCTCCGGCGACTCGATCGCCGCCTCATCGATGCTGATGACCCCGCTGATGCCGTCCACGAGAAGGCCGAAGGTTATCCTGCCGCTGGCGATGACGATCACTTTGCGGCCGCCCGTGCCGTCGTCCTTCACGCGGATCAGATGCTTCAGGTTCACGACGGGGATGACGCTCCCGCGGAGGTTCGTAATGCCCCTGAGGTAGGGCGGGGACTGCGGTATCTGGGTGATCTCAGGCAGGTTGATGATCTCGCGCACCCGCGTGATCGGGATCCCATATTCTCCCGTGTGAAGATGAAACCCGATGTACTGTTCCACTGACGGCCTCCTTACGTGTCCTGTAAACTCGAATGCCTGATTTCGAAATCCTCAATGAGGATTGAGCGCTGCGAAAATCGATTTTTTCTCACACCCGTGCGTAGCCCACGGCGCTCTTCGCGATCGCGGCGAGGTCGAGGATGAACACGACCTTGCCTTCGCCCGTGATCGTTGCACCCAGGATGGAGGATGAGCCCGTGTTGATGCCCGACACGGTCTTGATCACGACCTCCTCCTGTCCCAGCAGCTCGTCGACGCCGATGCAGAACCGCTTGTCGCCGATGGCGACCACGACGGCATAGCGGAGAACGCCGCCATTCCCGCCGGAGCCGATGATCTCGGCCAGGTTGAAGAGGGGATAGACCTTCCCGCGAATGACCAGCGCTTCCGTACCGCCCATATCCGAGATGCTGTCCTTCGACACCGTGAGCGTCTCTTCGACGGGTGCGAGCGGGATCGCGTACCGCGAGCCGCCCGACCGCACCATGAGCGTCTGGATGATGGCCAGGGTGAGGGGGATCCGGATGCTGAAGGTGGTTCCCGCGCCCTTTTTCGAAATGATTTCGACGGTGCCGTTCAGCTTCGAGATGTTCGTCTTGACCACGTCCATGCCCACGCCCCTGCCGGAAAGCTCCGTGGCAACTTCGGCCGTGGAGAAACCGGGAAGGAAGACGAGGTTCACGAGCGCCTCTTCGGTCATGCGCGCGGCGTCTTCCCCGGTGATCAGCTGTTTCTCGATCGCCTTCCGCTTCACCTTCTCCACGTCGATGCCCCTGCCGTCGTCGGACACCTCGATCACGATCTGGGTGCCCTTCTGGGCCGCGCTGATCGAGATGGTGCCGGCGGCCGGTTTGCCCTTCCCGAGCCGCTCCTGGGGCGTCTCCAGGCCGTGGTCGACGGCGTTCCTGATGATGTGCACCATCGGGTCGCCGATCTGTTCGATCACCGACTTGTCCACCTCGGTGTCCTCGCCGGATACCCTGAGCTCCACGGCCTTGCCGAGCGGGCCGGAAATGTCCCGGACCAGGCGCGGGAACTTGCTGAACACCTTCGCGATGGGCTGCATGCGCATCTTCATGACGCCGAGCTGCATGTCCGACGTGATCAGGTCGAGGAAGGAAACGGCCTCGAGCAGGCTCTGGACGTCATGGTCGTCGCTGTACTGGTGCTCGAGCCGGTTCACGATGTTGAGCAGCCGGTTCCGCACGAGCACGACCTCTCCGGTCAGGTCCATGACCTTGTCGATCTTGTTCACGTCCACGCGGAGGGTCTGGAGGGCGTCCTGCCTTTCAGGCGTTACCGCTGCGGCTGGTCCGGCTTCGGCAATGAGCGGCTGCCCGGCCATCGCCGCTTCCGGTTCGGAGCCCGGCGTCCGGAGTTCGGCGTTGAGAGCCGGGGCGTCTGGCGTCGGGCTCTTGTCCGGGCTTCGGCCGTTCTTCTGCTCACCGGCCGTCGCTGTCGCTGCCACGGCGCCGGCTGCCTGAAGGGCCAGCTCGAGCGCAGCATTCAATTCCTGCACGACCGGTCCGATGTTTTCCTGGGCGCCGTCCTTGTCCTTCACATGCCTGAGCAGGAGCCGGAGCATGTCGACGCTCTTGAGCACAGCGTCCATGAGCCGGCGGGATATGGCGATCTCACCCTCGCGCAGCTTCTTCATGATGTTCTCCGCGCTGTGCGCCACATCGACCATGGACTGCAGCCCCAGGAACCCGGCCGCGCCCTTGATCGTGTGGACGCTCCGGAAGAGCTTGTTCAGGATCTCCTGGTCGTGGCCCTTCGCCTCCAGTTCCACGAAGAGGGGGTCCACCTTGTCCAGGGTCTCTTCGGACTCGGTCACGAACTCCGCAATTATTTCTTCCATTTCATCAGGCATGATTGACTCCCGTTCGGAGCGTCGAGTTGGGTGCTCGGTGCAGTATTCACGCTGTCTCTCCCGACCCCGAGCGCTCCCGGCTGCGCTATTTTTTCTCCAGTTTCTCAAAAATCCGGTCCATTTTTTCCTTGAAGATCTCGGCCGTGAACGGCTTCACGATGTAATTGTTGACGCCGGCCTGGATCGCCGTGATGACCTTGTCCTTTTCCGCCTCGGCCGTGACCATCAGGAACGGGACATCCTTGAGGGCCGGCTCCTGGCGGGCGGTCTTGAAGAACTCGAGGCCGTCCATGTTCGGCATGTTCCAGTCGGTCACCACGAAGCCGTAGCCGCCGCCCTTCATTTTTGCCAGTGCCTGTGCGCCGTCCTCGGCCTCTTCGATGTTCTCGAAGCCGATCTGCTTCAGCACATTCTTCACGATCCGCCGCATGGTCGAAAAATCATCGACGACGAGTATTTTCATCTTGAGATCAGGCATGGGAACTTCCTCCTTGTGCGAACATGTTCTTTAAGATATGCCGTATGTTCTGGATGACCACATCCGCGGTCACCGGCTTCACGAGATAGCCGTTCACGCCCACGGACATCGCCCGCTCGCGCTCCTCCGGGTCCGCTTCGGTCGTGACCATCAGGATCGGGAGCTCCTGCCGCGCCGGGTCGGCCCGCATGGTCTTCACGAACTCGATACCGTCCATGTAGGGCATGTTGAGGTCCGTGATGATAAGGTTGGGCTTTTCCCTGCCCACCTTCTCGATGGCGTCGAGCCCGTTCTCGGCATAGGCGATCTCGTACCCTTTCGTCTTCAGGTACAGGCCCAGCAGTTTCCGCGTTGTCGCGTCATCGTCCACGATCAGTATTTTCATGGCTACACCCTCTGATAAGCAACGACCTTGTCAAAGACGACGGGCTTGAACGCCCTCGTCACATTGTGGAGGCTTTCGGAGGAGCCGATGAACAGGAAGCCCCCCGGCCGCAGGCTGTCGTACAGCAGCGATACCGCTTTTTGCTTCGCCCGGTCATCGAAATAGATGAGCACGTTGCGGCAGAATACGACGTCCATTCCCTGCACCGCGCGCATTTTCGCTGCGTCGATGAGATTGATGTTCATGAACCGGACCGGTGCCCGGACGGACGGGTCGAGTTCGTGCGTCCAGCCGTTGCTCTTGAAGTACTTTTTCAGGTACGGTTCCGGCACGTTCCGCATCGAATAGGAGCCGTAGACCGCCTTCTGTGCCGACGCCAGCACCTCGTTGCTGATGTCCGAGGCGACGACGTCAATGCGGCTGCAGCTCCTCTTCTCCATCAGCATCATGACCAGGGTATAGGCCTCCTCGCCGGTCGAACAGGCGGCCGACCAGATGCGGATGTCCCTGGCGCTCTTCTGCTGCAGGACCGCCGGCACCACGGATTCGACGCAGACCTGCAGTTGCTGGGGTTCGCGGAAGAAGTAGGTCTCGTTCGTGGTGATGGCATCGAAGAGGCGGCCGAGCTCGTCGCCGCCGGAGTACCGGACCAGGGACAGGTAGTCCTCGAAGCTGCCGACGTTCCTGTCCTGGAGCCGCGCGCCCAGTTTCTTTTCGACGAGATACTTCTTCGCGTCGGTTATATAAATGCCGCTCTTCTCGTAGATGAAGTCCCGGATCTGCCTGAAGGTGGGGTCGGGCAACACAGGGTTCAGCATAAACGCTCCACGACCTCCGCGACCCGCTCCCGGACCGCCGCATCAGGGTGGTTCTGCAACGCGGCCAGTCTGACGGCCTCGCCGGCGCCGAGCCGCTCGAGGGTCTCGATGGTCGCGAGCACCACGGGCGCTTCCCGGTCATAGAGCAGGGGTATCAGGGCCTTGCCCGCCTCGGGTGAGCCCGATTCGCCGAAAGCCCTGACCGCCGTAAGCCGCACCCAGGGGTCCGCGTCCGCCAGCGCCGATCTCAGATCGTCGAGGCAGCAGCGCCGGGCGCCCAGCGCCGCGATGGCTATCTTGCGCGCTTCCGGATTTTCGTCCCGGAGCGCTTCGGTCATCCGCGCAGTCGACCGTTCGTCCTCGGACCGTCCGAGGCCGGACAGGGCCGCGAGCCGGACGGCGGGGTCCGTGTCGCGGGAAAGTGTGATCAGCATGTCGATGCCCGATGCGAAGCGGGCCATCGTCTCCCGCACGAAGGGGACCAGAGCGCCGCGTTGCGCGTACAGGGCCGCTGCGTCGATCCGGAGGAGGGCCTGTACCGTCTCCTCGAGGACATCCCGGTAGTTTTCGACGTCCAGGTGGGACAGGATGGCAGAAAAGGACTCCCGGTCGCCGGACCGGCCGAGGGCAGCGATCGCACACCGGCGCACATGGCCGTCGCGGTCGTTGATCCGCAGTCGGAGCTCCCGGAGCGCCTGCTCGCCCCCGATCCCGCACAGGGCAAGGATGCTGGCCCTCCGCACTTCTCGCAGGTCGCCCTCCATCTGGGCAATCAGGCTGGGCACCGCCTCGGGACATTGCAGGTCGCCGATGACCTCGATGGCGAGCACTTTTCCCCGGAACTTGATTGCCGGGTCGGCGAGGACCGCGGTCAGCGCCGGCACGCAGCCGAACTTCTCCAGCGCCTGGCGCGCGAGGATCAGCCGCTCCTCGTTCTCCGGGTCCGAGGGATCCAGAGAGCCCGCGATGTCGAGGATGACCGGGATGGCGCGCCGGTCGGCAAGGTCCGCAAGCCCCCGGAGAGCGATCAGCCGCTCCTCCCAGTCGCCCCGGGTGAACATCTCGATCAGCAGGTCCCCGACCTCGGCCATGGACGGCGTGAGGCCGATCTGGACCAGGCTCTTCACGATCGCGGACTTCTCGCCAGTTCCCGCGTGGGACAGGCGGTCAACCAGCGCAAGGCTCGAGCGGGGCGAGCCGATCCTACCCAGCGTCTCGATGGCCGCGTAACGCAGTGCTTCCGAAGGCCCCGAAAGCAGTTCCCGGACCGCGCTTTCGCAGGATTCGTCCTTCAGCAGGGAGAGGGCTTCGAGGGCCGAGAAGGAGACCCACTCGCTGTCCGTGAGCGCGGCGATCAGCGACGGGAGGGCGCCGCGATCGCCCAGGGTGCCCAGGGCCTTTGCGGCCGATGCCCGCACGTTCTGGTTCGGGTCGGTCTTGAGCAGGCGCGCGATGTCGGATTGGTATTCGCACCACCCGATGTCCCCGACGAGGTCAAGCGCAAAGGTCCGGATATCGTCATCCTTGTCGGCGAGCAGCGGGCGGAGGAGCGGGACCGAGGGCCGTCCGATATGGTGGAGGATGATGCGGGCGGTGTTTCTGAGGAATGGGTTTTCCCGCAGGAGCGGAAGCGCCATGTAAGCGGTCGCCTCGCCGCCAATGGCAATGATCGACCGCATGGCCGCGTCCTGGACACCGGGGTTATCGTCGCGGAGCGCCCGGATGAGGGGATAGACCGCGCGTTCATCTCCGGCCGCAAGCGCCTCAGCCGCGCATCTTCTCTCGACAGGGTCGGCATCGGCAAGCTTCTGCAACCACGTGGTAAGTTCGTTTCGTTCGAGCATGGCAAAGTCCTCTCGAACGTACTTATCGTCATTTCCC
>DATIZR010000058.1 GCA_035516965.1 Nitrospirota bacterium | reverse complement strand
ACGATCACGAGGAATCTCGCCATATTCACGGGTTCGCTCCGAGGTATTGCTGAAATGATATGAGATCCAGTTTGTTGTTGATGTTCAGCCGCGGAAGATCACGCAGGTCGCTCTTTTTCTCGATGAAGCCTTCTCGTGAGGTGAGTATGCAGCTGAAGCCTGCATGACGGGCGATCTCGATGCACTTTTTATCGTAGATCCCGTAAGGCCAGGCCAGGACCGTGCATCGCTTCCCCAGCTCTTGTTTGTATCTTTCCTGGAACAGCGTCAGGTCCTTTTCGATCGCCCCGTAAGAGACGTTCAGGACGCCTCCCGGCGTATGGAGGGCGTAGCTGTGGCAGCCCACGTCCACGAGGCCGCTCGACAGGAGGTACCGGCACTCGTCCCAGCTCAATACTGGTCTCTGCCTGTCGATGAGCGCGTGACTCTCCACGGCCTGTCCGATGATGTTCATTGTTGCCTTAAATCCGTAATCTTTCAGCAGGGGAAAGGCATAATCCATGAACGATATGTCCCCGTCGTCAAACGTAAGCATGACCGCCCGGCCGGCGGTGTTCTTAAGGAATTGTTCCACCTCGTTCGCCGGGAGCGTCCGGTAGCCGGTCGCATACAGCCATTCCATCTGGGCCGAAAAAGTGGCTGGTGAAATAGTATATTCATCGTACAGGACGTTCGATATGTCGTGGTATAGCAGGGCAGGAATCCTCCTGTCGGGAATCCTTGCTCCCGCGGCGTACAGGGAATGCGGCAGAGCGGAAGAGGAGAGGGCCGCAGCGCCGGTGAGCTTTAAGAATGTCCTCCGTGTCATACTCATGAGATCGTCCCCCGGATGCTCGAAAGGACGTTCTTGTATACCTGATAGCTGTCCTTGAGATAGGTGTGATAGAGGGGGGTGTCGTACGCTCCCCAGGCGTATTGTTGTATGGCTTCCCGCGTCATGTCTGCGGGGAGGGAATCGGTCAGGTTATTCCCTCTTCCCGTGTCCGCAGCATGGAGAAAGCCCTGCTCGGGCTTGTACGAGGCCGCGAGGATCTTTATCCCCTCTGTTTTCCTTGTTGTGCCTTCCTTGTCCTTCCACAAAACCCTGCGTGAGCTCGGATCGGTGACATTGATGAGACCCCAGGGGATGCGAAGCTCCAGCATGTTCTCCCGCACCGAAAAGTCACTGAGCGAATTATGGCGAGGGTCTTTCCGGTCAAGGCTTCCCTGCCTCAGGGCGCTCATCGAAAATACCCGTGAAGGATAAAAAGTCTGCTTGTCCTTGCTCATTCTCCGGTTATTCGTCTTGTTCTGCATCATCACCCAGGCCCCCTGGGAAGAGGCCGCGGGCCTGATCTCGCCGGTCTCCGCGTTCAAATACTTGTCGTAGGACTGACAGACGAGGATCCTGCTTTTCGCTTCACCCGCCAGGTGGATCAGAAATTTCAGCCCCAGGGGACAGTGGAGGTTTGTCTTGAACGGCAGCAGGAACTCGCCGGCGTCGGAACAGCAGGTGTCCAGCCCGACGAGATAATGGGCGTGCGAAAAGTCTACCCCTCCCTTCGTCTCGAGCAGGATGTAGAGAAAACCTTCGTCATGCTGCGCCATCAGCCGCACGAGCGACCGGGCATCATCGAAGCCGTCGTTGAACGGGAATGACGGCCCCTCTCCCTTTTTTTCATAGAGGACCGCTGCCGCAGACCATTCTTCCCTCCGCCCCGATAGGGTCACCCGTTTTCCGGGATATCCCGGATACGCGGCCAGCAGGCCGTAATTCTGCTCCGCGTCCTGGAGATTGAACCAGTGGGGCGTCCGCTCTGCCGGAATTTCGTAGGGAGAGAATACCCAGCTTCGCTTGAACCATTCGTCAAACCAGCTGAAGAGGACCCCGCCCGCCATGCCAGCCGCGTGGATCGACTTCATGAGCAGTCCGTTGATCTCCCCCTGCCGCGCTTCCGAGTGGCCGCCGTGATGCCACCCGTTCTTTTGCCAATGGCTCGCGTCGCGGCTGCTCGGGACGCCGAATTCCGCGATAAGAACCGGCTGACCGCGGTGATGCCGCTTGAGGGTCCGTAAATATCCGAGATAGGGGTTTTCCTCCTCCGGGTGATCGTCATTCATAAAATCGGGATAATAAGGATAGACGTGATAGGTTGCAAAGACACCGCTCCCCTGACGGGCCGTAATCTTCGAAAAATCCACGGACTCCATATCCTCGTTCTCGCTGCACGTCGCCGTGGAAACTCTCGTGCCCTGCAGGAGCAGTTCCTCCTCATAGGGTGATTCCGACGGATGTTCAAGGGGATCGAGCGTCGGCCAGTTCACTGCCGAAACGGGATGAGAGGCATGGTAGGTCCCCTGCTCATAGGATTGCAAAAAATCACCGGTCTTCGTCAGCCATGCCTCAAAGGGAGTCCCCCCGGTGATCTGGAGAAATTCCCCGTGGAAATCCTCCGGCCTTCGCCCGCGGGACTCATTGAAGCCTTTCACGGCACAGCTCTCCCATTCCCTGCCGAAAATGAACCCTGCCGTGTATCGCGATACGTCGTCGTGAAAAACACCGGACGCCTGGCCGGGCCCTTCAGGGGTTTGGGCGTTCCCGTATACGACATCCACGGCTTTTTTGATGCTTTCCCTGATCGACAAGAGGTAGTGATCGCTGTTAAAATCGTTCTTCTCCGGGAGCTCGGCCCAGATTCCCTGGAAGAGGTACAGCGGTTTTCCCGATTCATTCCACTGGCGCAACGCCTCGTAGAATGTCGGAGGATGTATGGTATAGATTCTGATCGAGTTCACGCCGAGCTCTGAGATCTGCTTGAACCATTTAGCATAGGTGTTCTTCCCTATCGGATATTCACCGGGGAAGTAGCCGGGCAGGCCAAGACCGATGTTGATCGCTTTCATGAAATACTTCATCCACTGACCGCGGTCGTAGAGCTCGAAATAATCGCTCGTCGTTCTGAACAGCGACCCCGGCATCTTGGTCTTTGGCCGGCGGGGGACACTGTCTATTTCCTTGAGGGAAGCGAGCGCCTTTTGATTTCGGGCATCCAACGCCAGGACCTGGTGAAAGGCCCAGCGGGCGGTTTGCAGCTCGCCGAGCTTCTGGTACGCTGTCGCAAGTCCGAGCAGTCCCTCGGGGTCGCGCTTTTTTTCAAGGGCCCGTTTGAAGATATTGACGGCCTCCTGGTGATCGCCCGCGTTGATCGCGCGGAGACCCAGTTCCTTAAGGTTCATCATGAGGCACCTCGCCCGTTACGCCCTGGCCCTTGTCCGCCACGTGCTCCCAGTCGCTCCTCCCCCGGATAAACTGGATCAGGGCCTGGGTTCTCCAGTATGCGTTCATCTGCCGGTAGCAGAAATTCTCGAGCAGGGAGTACTTCACCAGACGCAAGAAATGAGACCATTTCGGATACCGGCGGTAGGTAAGTTCTGACAGAAATACGCCCGCTGTCGAGAGAAAGGTCCCGTAGAATATCGCGAGCGTCAGGAAGAGCAGCACAAAATCAGTGCTGAGCAGGCCCAGCAGGTAGCAGCATACCACCGCCACATAGCCCGTCAACTCCACAACCGGGCCGAGCGTTTCAAAGAACAGGTAATAGGGCAATACCAGCAATCCCATCCTGCCGTATTTCGGGTTGAAGATCAGGGACCGGTGCTGGCACATCGTCTTGAGCAGTCCGAGATGCCACCTTCTCCGCTGTCTTCCCAGCATCTTCAGGCTCTCCGGCACTTCGGTCCAGCATATGGGGTCTGATATGAATTTGATCCGGTAAGGCTTTTTCTGCCGGAGATAGTGCTCGTGAAGTCTCACGATGATCTCCATATCCTCCGTAATGCTCCCCCTTCGATAGCCGCCGACCTCCACGACCGCCGCCTTGTGAAACAGGGAAAAGGCCCCGGAAAGGATCAGGAGTGAGTTCAGGGCGTTCCAACCCATCCTGCCGAACAGGAACGTCCGCGTGTATTCCACGATCTGGGACATGGCGAGGAAGCCCTGGGGAAGCCCGATCTCCTGGATGGCCGTATCCTTGAGGGTCACCCCGTTCAATATTCTCACAACCCCGCCGCTGGCAATGACGGGACTTCTGCTCTCCATGATGGGGGTCATGAGCTTGATGAGGCTGTCTCTCTCCAGGAGAGAATCGGCGTCAACGGAACAGAAGTACGCGCTTCTCGAAACCGTGATCCCGCAGTTCAGGGCATCCGCCTTGCCACTCCGTTCTTTATCAATGACGATGAGGTTCGGAATTTCAGGGTTGGCGTAAAACCCCTTCACGGGAACGGTGTGCAGGATATTCCGGTACACGAGGTCTATCTTTTTCAAGCCGAATACGCCGATGACAGCCTCAAGCGTTCCGTCCTCGGACCCGTCATTGATCACAATGACCTCGAAGAGGGGGTAATCGACGGCAAGGGTGGACCGTATCGTTCTCACGACCACCTTTTCTTCATTGTACGCCGGGATCAGGATGGAGATCGAGGGGGTCTCGGGCGAAATGCTGTATTCCCTGAACGGTTCGTACTTGATGCGATGGGCATGCCTGAGGATGACGAAGAGGGCGATGGTCAGGAGCGTGGTATAGATGATGCTTACGACGCCGTAATAAAAACCGACGAAATAGTTGAACCCGAGCGCAAAGGAAACAAAATACGCTTTCATGCCTTCTTTCCTTCGCCGTCGCTTTGCGCAGCCGGAGATCGGGGACCTTCCCCGCCCCGGTCACTCTCCCGGGGGGCGGCAGTATCCCGCATGAGGAGGGCGATCTCCCGCTTTATCGCGTCCTCCTCCCCGCTCTTCAAATACTCATGGAGCGATGTTGATAAATGCAGGGAGTGCATGATCCCGAGCATCTCACGGGATTTCGCATACAGCGTCTCGTCGCGGCTCATGAGGTTCGAGATCAGCCTCTGGGTAAAATTCGTCCTTCCCGCTTCCTCGCAAATGCTCTCCTTGGCGTAACGGTCCTTGTATTTCAGGATATTCAGGAACACGTCCAGCGAGGCATCACCGATATTCGCCAGAGCGCGGGCAGCGGCATTTCTCACCTGCCAGTTCGTATCGAGCAGGCGCCTTCCCAGGCTTTCGACCGCCTGTTCGTATTTCAATTTTCCCAATGCCCTCGCGGATTGAAGCCTCACGAACCATACCGGATCCTCAAGAAGAGGGAGCAGGAGCTCCGGATGCACCATGTCCGCAGACGCATCGTGCCTCGCGAACACCTTGACGGCCCTCGCCCGGACCTCCGGGTCATCGGCGTTCAGGTTCGCCGCGGCGAACTCGAGCGACAGCGGGGTCGCCGCCAGATGCGCAAGCACCTCCAGCAGTGAAGCCCTGATCTTCGCGTCGTCGCTCTTGCTTCCATAGGCGACCAGAAGCGGCACCGCGTCGGCGCTGAAATTGATGAGGGAAGCCTCGATCGTTTTTCGGGAGACGAGCGATCTCCGGTACAGATCGGGCAGTCGCTCCAGGATGCCTGTCAATCCCTCCCGGCTGCCGTTCCTGCTCAAGGCCCGCGCCGTCACCGCCAGGATCTCGGGGTGTTCCTCGCGGCTCAATATCTCCACGAGACCGGCCGTCGAAAATTCGCTCAGCATCTTCCCGATTTTATCCACGGCTGCGGCCCTGATGAGCGGCCGTCTGCTTTTCAACCTGTTCTCGTAATAG
>DATIZR010000057.1 GCA_035516965.1 Nitrospirota bacterium | reverse complement strand
ACGTAGGCGCTGTACCGCGAGCGCATGAGCTGCTCGGCTGTCGCCGCCCGTTGCTCGCCCGAGATAAGGGGGCCGCAGCAGGAGCCGTAATCAACGTTTGAACCGCAGGGGCAAGGATCCATTTCAGAGAACTCCTCTTGTAGGGATTAATGTAGCCCCCACCGGCAGGAGCCGGGGGATTGCAAGTCGCGGGATTCATGGAGCACGGAACGGCGTGATTATCACGCAAGTCCCCTTTTGAGTCAAGCCGATTTTTTCCGCCCCTTCCCCGGGCATGGTATTGGTTTAGTCGGGCCAGGGTCCTGACAACATCCGGGAGGACACACCGGTGAAGATGCTACGACATTATTATCACATTTCGCCCGTCCCTTTACGCATAGCCTGCGGAGGAAGGATGATTTATAATATACTTAATCAAGGACCAGAACCGCTCTTCGCTTATTTTCCCGTGAGAATGAGGGAAAGTATCCGACTCTCATCCTTCGCGGCGAAAAGGAAGGCGGATCGTAAATGCGGCATGAACGGGAGAAAAACCAATGAGAAGACCAAATAGCATAGTGCGCGTGACGTTCACGCTGTTCCTTGCAGTGCTGTTGCAGTCATGCGCCTCAGGCCTGCATCTGTTGAGCACGCCGGCCGATCCAGCGGACATCGGCGGAACATACACACTTCTGCTGTACGGGTGCCACTATCCCAATGATGTGAAGGATGTAGCCCTTCTCGTCGATGAGGGAAGCAAGTATCCGCTCGAGATCTACGATATCGACACTTCCTATAAGGTAAAAAAGGGCGTGCCCGCGAAGCAGGCGCTCAGTGAGGCCGAGTCATTTATCAGGTGCAGCACACACCGCGTCATAGGAACGCAAATACGGCGGATCCCCGATGGCAGCGGCGGTACCATCGGCTTCGAGGTGAGGCCTTTGTATTTTCCGCTCGACTTCGGTTTTCCTGATATCATGCTGATCACCTATACCCTGAAAGACGGAACCGTGAGATCATATATCAGGCTCGATCCCAACGTGGAGAGTGCAATAGAATCCTCGGGGTCCAATGAAAGCAGTTCGAGGAATTAGCGGGGACGTGGGGAGGCGACCCATCGTCGCATGACCGATCTCCTGCCGGGCCTGGGGGAATAAGCGGACGGGGCGGCATTCATCCCCGCGGCTTCTGCACGGTCCCTTCGATCTCGGCCATGTCTTTTTCGGACAAATGCAGGCCGGCGGCGCGCATCACGCCCTCTGCCTGTTTCGCGCTGCGCGCGCCAACGATCGCGGCCGTGACCGCCGGATGTCTGAGCGTCCAGGCTATGGCTACCTCTCCGGGCGTCCGGCCGTGGCGCTTGCCAACGGCCCGGAGCCGCTCGACGAGCTCCAGGTTCCGGGACAGCCGGGGCTCGTTGAATTCAGGATGACTCCTCCTCCAATCGTCAACAGGAAGCTGCGCGGCGCGCTCCCGGGTCATGGCGCCGGTCAGGAGTCCCGAGGACATCGGCGCGTACACGATGACACCGATTCCCTGCTCACGGCAGAACGGAAGGATGTCCGCCTCAATAGCGCGGCGGACGAGTGAATAGGGCGGCTGGAGCGAGGTGACCGGCGCGATTGTCTGCGCGCGCTTCAGTTGTTCGACATCGAAGTTCGAGACGCCGATCCACCGGACCTTGCCCTCAAGCTGAAGCGCGGCCAGGGTCGACCAGCCCTGCTCCAGTTCCGGTCCGTTGTTCTCGGGCGGCCAGTGGATCTGATACAGATCGATGGCTTCCATCCGGAGTCTCCGCAGGCTGTCCTCGCACTCCTGCCGGATCGATGCGGCCGCGAGCGACCCGGACACCCGCCCCTGCGCGTTCCAGCGCAGTCCGCATTTCGTGAACACAGAGGGCCGCGCCCCTTTCCATTCCGTCATAGCCCTTGCCACGATCTCTTCCGAGTGGCCGAGGCCGTAGACCGCTGCCGTGTCGATCCAGCTCACACCCAGCTCCAGGGCGCGCAGGATGGCTTTGACCGAGTCCTCGTCGTCCTGGGGGCCCCATCCAAACTGCCACCCCGCACCGCCGATGGCCCATGCCCCGTAGCCTATCTGCGTTATCATGAGGTCGGAATTGCCGAGTTTTCGTTTCTGCATGGAAAGCACCTCTTGCACGATGATACGAATTGGGGGTGATGATCGCTGCGTGAGCAGCCCTGGTCTTTTTTTATTGTAGCAGGTATTCCCCGTGGGGAGCTTCCGAATAGCCGGGGTGATACATAAGTCGTCGTCTCTTTCCTCATCTGAGACGTCTATGACACCAGTTTTGCATTGATTCTTGCCATTCCACTATGCTATAGTTTCCGATGCTTAAGGAGCCGGGGTTCCAGGATTTCAATACTCTGTGCTCTAATCCCAGAACCGTCCATCAGCGGTCCGGGACATGAACGAGGTCAACATGCCCTACAACGCGTGGTTTCAATGCATCAATGAGAAGTGCAATGAACAATATCCTCTCAACAAGGTCATCTACCGCTGCAGCCACTGCGAGTCGCTGCTGGAGGTGAAGCACGACATGCAGGCCCTGGCCCACCGCGGCGCCAAAGCCTGGATGAAGCTGTTCGAGGACCGCTACAAGTCGACCCAGTGGCCCTACGGGTCCGGCGTCTGGGGCAAGAAGGAATGGATCCTGCCGAAGATCCATGATGAGAACGTGGTGTCGCTCTACGAGGGCGCCACGAACCTGTTCTGGGCCGAGCGCTTCGGCAAGATGGTAGGCCTGGACAACCTCTGGCTCAAGCTCTGCGGCAATTCCCACAGCGGCTCCTTCAAGGACCTGGGCATGACCGTGCTCGTGTCGCAGGTGAAGCAGATGATCAGCGAAGGCGCGCCGATCCAGGCGGTTGCCTGCGCATCGACCGGTGACACGTCCGCGGCGCTGGCCACCTACTGCGCGGCGGCCGGCATCCAGTCCATCGTGCTCCTTCCGCGGGGCAAGATCTCGATCGCCCAGCTCGTCCAACCCATTGCCAACGGCGCGCTGGTGCTTTCCCTCGATACCGATTTCGACGGCTGCATGCGCGTGGTCCAGGAGATCACCAAGGACGAGACCATCTACCTGGCAAACTCGATGAACTCGCTCCGGATCGAGGGCCAGAAGACCGTGGGCATCGAGATCGTCCAGCAGTTCGACTGGGACGTGCCGGACGTGATCATCATCCCCGGCGGCAACCTGGGGAACGTCTCCGCCCTCGGCTCCGGGCTCCTGATGATGCGGGACCTCGGCGTGATCACGAAGCTGCCGCGCATCGTCGTGGCCCAGGCGGAGCGGGCGAACCCGCTCTACCGCTCGTACCTGAAGAACTTCGCGAGCTTCGAGCCGATGCAGGCCCAGAAGACCCTTGCCAGCGCCATCCAGATCGGGAACCCCGTCAGCATCGAGAAGGCTATCCGGACGCTCAAGCAGTTCGACGGCATCGTGATGGACGCAACGGAGCAGGAGCTTGCCGACGCGGCCGCCATGGGCGACCGCACGGGCATGTTCAACTGCCCCCATACCGGTGTGGCCCTCGCCGCAATGCTCAAGCTCCTCAAGGCCGGAAAGATCGACCGGGCCGAGAAGGTCGTCGTCATATCAACGGCCCACGGGCTCAAGTTCACCGATTTCAAGGTCCAGTACCACGAGGAAAAGCTCGACTTCCCCTGCACCTATGCCAATAAACCGATCGAGCTGCCGCCGACCGTATCGGCAGTGAAGGAAGCGCTGCAGCACGCGCTCAAGAAGAGGAGAGAACAGCATGTCTAAGAAACCGTCAGACCCGAAGAGGTGGAAGCCGGCAACCCTGGGCATCCACGGTCTGGACCGCGTCGCCCACGCGCACTACGCGGTGTCCACGCCGATCGCGCACACGTCGAACTACTATTTCAACAACACCCAGGAAGTCTACGACTTCATGAAGGCCAAGAGCGAGGGAAGGGTGATCCGCGAGCACGAGTATGGCCGCTACGGCAACCCGACGCAGACCGAGTGCGAGCGCAAACTGGCCGCCGTCGAGGGCGCCGAGCGGGCGGTGCTGTTCGCCTCCGGGATGGCCGCTGTGATCCTGACCATCATGACCTTCATGCGGCGCGACGGCCATATCATCTTCACGAGCGACTGCTACCGCCAGACGCGCGACTTCGCCGCAAACCTGCTGGCCGAGTTCGGCATCCAGGTCTCCATGGCGGACCCGACGGCCGAGGCCATCGAGAGGGCCATCAGGCCGAACACGAACATCATCTTCACGGAGTCACCGACCAATCCCTACCTCCGGTGCCTGGACCTCAATGCGGTGGTGAAGGTCGCGAAGAAGCACAAGGTCATGACCATCATCGACGCCACGCTCGCCACGGCCTACAACATCAAGCCCCTGGACATGGGCGTGGACGTTGTGATCCACTCAGCCACCAAGTACCTGGGCGGCCACAACGACCTCCTGGCCGGCGTGGCCCTTGGCTCGGACAAACTCATGAACGACGCCTACCGCATGCAGCGCATGATCGGCGCCACGCCCGGACCGCTCACCTGCTTCCTGCTGGAGCGCGGCCTCAAGACCTTCGGACTCAGGATGAAGCACCATAACGAGGCGGGGCTCGCCGTGGCGCGCATGCTCGAGGCGCACCCCAAGATCGAAAAGGTATGGTACCCGGGCCTGGAATCCCACCCGGACCACAGGATCGCGAAGGAGCAGATGAAGGGCTACGGCAGCGTGGTCACCTTCCTCCTGAGGGGCGACGACGCCAAGACCCGGAAGTTCATCGACGCCCTTGAGCTCTTCCTGATCACACCGAGCCTGGGCGGCAGCGAGAGCCTGGTCACCCAGATGTGGATGATGTCCTTCTTCGACTATCCCGAGGACTATCGGAAGAAGATCGGCATGGAAGACAACTTGGTCCGGCTGGCGCTGGGGCTGGAGGATGTGGACGATCTGATCGCCGATCTGAAACAGGCGCTCGAGAAAATCTGATCAACAAACGCCGGGAGAGAGGAAAACCCTTGCCGGCGATCGGAGGATGATCCAGGAACGTACGAAGGGCCTGCTCCCCGCACCAGGGGGGGACGCGGGCCTTTTCTTTTCAACCATGCACGCGGGCCCGGCCGGCGCTAGAGGTTCCCTGTACTGATGTCCGGGATGGCAGCACTCGTGAAATAGATGACAGCCGAATTACTTCTTTCCCTCCCGCCGTCCTTGTCGCAGGACCCGGCGGTGCCGGGCATGTCTCTCCGAACGGGACCGGGATCGCAGCAGCTGCGCCCCGCATACAAGCGCGTTTCATGCCCTTTGCGTTACGATGCGACCTTAACCACGATCTTCCGTACGGCAGAACTGGCATCGGCTGCCAGCCTCGGCGCGTGGCCGTCCTCGGGCCAGAACACGGCCGCTTGTCCCGCTGTGACCAGGACAGGGCTCCATTCCCCCTGTGGCACGGTGCCGAAGGCGATGTCCTTCTCCGCTTCATAGGGGGCCGTGACCGCGATTCGCTCCGCGGGAGTCCAGCCGATGATCTCCCGCCCCGATACGACGAACTGGACGTCGATATATTTTTTATGGTATTCGAATTGAGGGGCATCCGTCCTGGCCGTCTCATAGCGCTGTACAATGGCAAAAACCCTCTCTCCGTCGATGTCAACCCTGCCGTCGGGAAGACCCTGCAGGTCCCGCCGGAGCAGAAAGTCGATTGCCTGTTTCAGGAGAGGCGTCATCGCTACCTGAGACCCGAGGTGTTTGAGGTCGGCAACGATCATACTGTCGTCACACAGATCATTTTTTCTTCTGTTTCTTCCCGCCGGAATGCAGGAGCATCCCGAGATACTTGTTGATAGGATTCGACCTGTCCAGGAACGTGAGCACGGGGTTTTTCCTTATCCCCTGCGCCCTCACTTCCTTCAAGAGATCAGCATTCCGGTTATCATACTTGAGCCCGTTGCGGAACGCATCGATCCCTTCTTTTTTCCTGCCCGCCGCGACATATGCCCTCCCGAGATTCAAATACGCCACATGATAGTGAATCTCTTCGCCGGACAGGTCCTGCTTCTTCATGATGGTCATGGCTTTCAGGCATGTTTCGATGCCGATCCGGTACCGTCTATCCACGGAGGCCTGAAGATAGCCGTAGTAGGAGAGGAGATAAGGGTCATCAGGGTAATTCAGGACCGCCTCCTGCAGCAGAACATATGCCGCCTTGTGCTTGTCCTTTTTGAGACGGGCCCTGGCTTCGTGCAGATATTCCGCGGCGGTTATGCTCCTGAATTGTGCGGCCGGCACCAGTGCGCCTGACTGCTCGACCTGTTTCGGTTCATTGTCCTTGTTCATGCACCAATTGTATCACAAGCCTTCGCAGAAACAAACCGGAGACGAAAGCTCCCTGCCGGGACGAAAGAATCCTGATCAGCAATATATATTTTAACGCGAGAATACGCCGACCTGTTCCCCTGCGACGTTGCAGCGCATGCGGTCCCGGGGTATACTTGAACTGTGCCTTGTTGTATCGTGCCGCGAACACAGACGAATCCCTTGGAAAGCCCAGCAGGAGGAACTCATGAGCAAAATCACCCTTCCCAAAAACACATTCTGTCTGCCCTGGACTCAAACGCTCCTCGGCGCGCACGTGCAGGGCAAGGTAAATTTCATGGCCCTTGACTGGCTGACCCGTGTCAATTTCGAACCAGCCATGCTCGGCATCTGCGTGGGCAAGGGACATGCGACAAACCAGGCCATACGGGAGACGGGCGAGTTCAGCGTGAATGTGCCTACCGTGGACATGATCCAGGTCACCGATTACTGCGGGATAGTATCGGCCATGCGTGAAGACAAGTCGGGCCTGTTCGAAGTATACTACGGAGAGCTCAAAGCGGCCCCATTGATCAAGGCCTGTCCGGTCAGCATCGAATGCCGGGTGGTGCAGACCGTCGAGCTCCCCTCCAACGCGTTCTTTATCGGAGAGATCGTGACCATCTTTTCCGAGGAGCGCTATCTGTCCGAGGGCAAACCGGATGTGAAGAAGATGCACCCCTTCCTTCTCACCATGCCCGACAACCGCTTCTGGTCCGTGGGAGAGCATGTAGGAAATGCCTGGAAGGACGGCGCAGCTTACCGGGACCGGCTCCGAAAACAGTGATATAACGCGTCGACCGTACCCGGCGACCGACCCGCGTGAGAGGATTGAGCCGGCGCCGGCGAGGTCGACCGGAGATGTTGACGCTATCCAAAGACGCAGCTGCGGCTCAATCCGAGCGATGCTCTTCGCATGTGCGGCAGGGCATTTCCGGACCGCCTGTCTTGCTTGCGCCGCTATCCGATCCCTGCGTGCTCAGCCCCTCTTCGTGCTCTGATATCTCAGCACGGCAGCAACGATCGCACGAGGCCTGCCTTGCCCCCGCTCCTCACGTTGATTCCACGGTCCGCGGTGGAACCTTAAACCAGACACAAAGCAGGACGGATTGAACAGGATGAAGAATCGTGATGATTCATGACGCAATCAGGGTGAATCAGCGCAACCGGCGTGTCTAATAACTTTTGAAATTGATGAGATTGTCGACCCATTGGGAGATGTCCGTTTTGTTTTTTGGCGGTCCGTCGACGCGGATGAGTTCGACGCCGTTCCGAAAGACAAGGATGGTCGGCGTTTTCGTGATCTTGAAGCGCTGGGGCAGGTATTCGTCCGTATCGACATCCACCTTCATGACCTTCAGCTTTCCCGCACGGTCGCGTGCCAGGTCATTGATGACGGGTTCGATGATCTTGCAGTGGATGCACATGGCGGCCGTGAACACGACGAGCACGGTCTCGGGCCAGTGGGCAATTGCACGGTCGAAGCTCTCTGCCTTTGCCCAGACAGGCTCCCGCGGAATGTCGAGGCCTTTCTTGCAGTTCCCGCAAAGCGGCCTGTTCGCTAACCTCGTAAGGGGAACGCGGTTCATGACCAGGCAGGCATTGCATCGGATCAGAGCGGCATCACTGGACATGATCAAAGAGCTCCGGGATGGACTGACAGGCAGCTGCACCAGTATAATCGGATTCGGGCACGGGAGTCAAGTGCAAGGCAATCGGACTCTCGTCCTGCTTCAATCACTGTTCTTCGTTTTGTGAATGTCTTCATACCTTCCTGGAATGAGCTGAAAATGCTCATATCATTCTTAACGGAGGTCGTCCAGAAAGACTGGCTCTGGGGCTGGGGCGGGTCGCTTGCGTAGATGCTGGGTATGCAATCGTTTCTCTCTCGTATTTTTTTATCTTAACATATTTTCAATGAGTTAACGATGTTAACCAATTTATTAAGTGCAGTCTTGATTAAATTGACATTATAATAAAAAAGTATTATAATTTAACCATTACGAAGGCAGATGCAGGAGGAGGCAATGCAATGATTGAAGGATCGCAAGAACTGACCGCTCGAATGAGCACGGAAAAATTGCCAATCGGTGTTCTCCTGTTGGCAAATAACAGCATCCTGCTCCAGGACCTTGAATTTGCCCTGGAGCACCAGAAGTTCAGCAGGCAGTTGTTGGGAGAGATCCTCGTGAACATGGGAGCTGCGGAGAAGGAAGATATCGACAGGGCATTGACTCTGCAGAAGAACGGGTCCGACTGACCCAGCGTACAACGAACACTGACCTGGAGGTACGGCAAGCTGCCGTACCTCTTTTTTATTGTCCCCGCCTTTTTGTGCGCCTCGTTGGTAAAGCATTCCAGGGGTCGTCGGGCCAAGGGTGCTTCGGATAGCGGCCCTTGAGTTCCTTCTTCACCAGCGGGTACCCCAAGTTCCAGAATCCCCTCAGGTCGGTGGTTACCTGCACCGGCCTCCTCGCAGGCGACAGCAGATGCAGAAGCACCTTCACCCTGCCCTCCGCGACCCTCGGCGTGTCGGCAAGTCCGAACAGCTCCTGCAGTTTCACGGCCAGCACCGGCTGTTCGCCCGATGCATAGTCGATCCTGATGCGGGAACCGCTCGGGACCACGATCGTTGCTGGAGCTCGCGCGTCGAGCAGCCGCATCTGCTCCCATGACAGCGCCGCTTTCAATGCGGGGAGGACATCGAGCGCCCTGATGCCCTGGGCGCTGCGGATGCCGGCGAGCCACGGCAGGAGCCAATCCTCCGGTTTCGGCAGGAGATGACGGTCTGACAGGTCCCCCCACGTCTCCTCGGGGAATGCTCTCCGCATCAGGCCCACCCTGGCCTGGAACTGCCTCGCTTCATTCGAAAAGTTCAGCATGCCCGGCGTGGTCCTGATGATGTCGCAGACGATGGCCAGCACCTCCTCTTCGACTGGGGCGACGGACCTCGTGGACAGGAGCAGGGCGCCGAGCCGTTCTTCATGAGCAGAGGCTATCCGCCCTTCGCGGACATCCCATTCCACCTTGCGGACGGACTCGATCGCGCCCGCACATTCGCTGCGGATTATCTCGACGCTCACCGGAGCGGCGATATGGATGGCTCCCTCCTCCTTCCCGCCCGCGTCAACGGTGACCGCAATCAGGTAGGCACTGTTGATCAAATGGCTGTCCTGCGAGATGCGAACCCCCCTGCCCTGCTCGAGAACATAGTGGCCGGCGCTTTCATCACGGCGCTTGCAGACCCTGTCCGGAAAAGCCGAGAGCAGCAGGCGGGAGATCAGGTCCTGGTCATGGCCCCCGTCGGAGCCCGTCCGGCCGCCTGTGACCAGCCGCAGGATCTGCTTCGCAGCTCTGTCCACGGCGCGCAGGGCCGACGGGTCCGCGTTTGCGCCCCCTTCTCTTCCCTGCCGCCACATCCCGAGAACATGCACGCGCTCCGCCATGTCGGGGTCCTTTTTCCCGCGGTCCTGCTCCTGCCGAAACAGGTCCCGCTCGGACAGTATGGCGGCCATGTCCGCTCCCAGCGCCGAACGACCGAGTTCGCTCGAACGCAGCATCATGCGTGACAGTCTCGGATGGAGCGGGAGGCGCGCCATTTCCCTGCCTACCGCGGTAATCGCGCCCGAAGGATCGAGTGCTCCGAGAGAGCGAAGCATCTGACGCCCGGCGTTCCACGCGGCCTGCGGCGGCGGATCTATCCAGGACAGTGCCGCCGGGTCAACGACGCCCCACGCGGCGAGTTCCAGCACGAGCGATGCGAGGTCGGATTCGAGGATCTCCGCAGGTGCGAAAGACGGCAGGCCCTGCAGATCGTACCTGCTGTACAGGCGGTAGCAGAAACCGGGGCCGAGCCTGCCCGCCCTCCCCTTGCGCTGCTCGGCCGATGCCCTCGACACCGTGACCGTCACGAGCCGGTTCATGCCCGTGGACGGATCATAACGAAGCCTGCGCGTCAGGCCGGAGTCGATCACCACATGCACACCCTCGATCGTGAGGCTCGTCTCGGCGATATTCGTGGCAAGTACGATCTTCCGATGGTCCTTTGCCGGAAGAATCGCCCGTTCCTGCTCCTCGAAAGGAAGATCGCCATACAGGGGATGGAGCGAAAGACGCTCCTCGGCCATGTCCAATGATCCCTGCAGGCTCTTTGCGCACGCCCGGATCTCGCCCGCGCCGGGGAAGAAGGCAAGGATATCGCCGTGGGTCTCGCGGATCGCTGTTCCGACGACCGCGGCCATCTGTTCCGGAAGCGGGGCATGCCGGGGCTCGACATATCGTTCCTCCACGGGAAAGGCCCTTCCCGCGGACGTAATCACTGCCGCATTCCCCAGCAGCGCGGCTATCTGCCCCTGCTCAATCGTTGCAGACATGACCAGTATCCTGAGGTCCGGCCGGAGCTGCCTGCGAACGTCAAGACAGAGCGCGAGGGCAAGATCGGCATGGATGCTGCGTTCATGGAATTCGTCGAAGATGACCAGGCCGACCCCGTCGAGCCCCGGGTCGGCCTGAATGCGGCGGGTGAGAATGCCCTCGGTGACGACCTCGATGCGTGTTCCCGCGGACACCCTCGAATCGAACCGGATTCGGTAACCGACGGTCCCGCCCGCCTGTTCCTGCAGCGACTGCGCCATCCATCGCGCCGCCGATACAGCGGCTATCCTGCGCGGCTCGAGCATGACGATCCGGCGCTGCGCGGACGGCAGCATGTCGAGCAGTGCGAGCGGAACGCGTGTCGTCTTTCCCGCGCCGGGAGGCGCATGGAGAACCACCGAGTGGTTTGTTAAAAAAGCCTCTTTCAGCTTGGGCAGGACGCCTTCAATGGGATAGGATGTCATGACTGAGCGTGTATTTACCCTTCCGCGCGCGGCGATGCGGACTAACGATTATAGCATCGGCAATGGGCTCCGAATTCAGATCAAGTATAAGCCCACACGTCGCGTCCGTCAATGCACAGTGCTGATACGCCAGTACAACGATTCTGGCTGACCGCCGAATCCACGCAGCCAACTCCAGGGAGAAACGTCCGGATTTTGCGAAGCGTTGACGTGATGCTGGCAAATGGTGACGGTCATCATCCCCATTGTTGCGTTGTTGCATTATTCCTTGACCGCATACACCCCCTGTGTTATGCTCGCACATCCTGATCCAAAAGGAGGAACACTATGCTGCACAAGTCAATCATCGTTTCGTCTCTCATCGTGTCGCTGTTCTTAGTAACCTCCGCGCCTGCCGCGGACCAGGCTTTGAAGCCCTATTTCCTCGGGTACCGGGGGGCGGGAAGCATCGAGGCAAAGCTGCCGGAGGTAAAGGCCGGGCTCACCCAGAAGGGTTTCCAGATCGTCGGCGAGTACGAGCCATACAAGGGGGCCCATGTTCTGGCAATCACGAGCGACGCCCTGAAATCCGTCGCGGCCAGATCAGACTTCGGTGCTTACGGCGCGATCCTGCGCGTGACGGTCACCGATACCGGGAAGGAGATCCAGGTGGCAGCCACAAACCCAAGGTACTACGCTGCAGCGTACCGCATGCAGGATGGACTCGACCTGGTAGCCGCGACGCTCGGACAGGCCATCAACAAAACCGCCGAGTTCGGGTCCGAAGAGGGCATGACTGCGGCCAAACTCCGCAAGTACCACTATATGGCCATGATGCCTTATTTCGACGACCCGATACAGCTCGCCGCATATCCCTCGCAGGACCAGGCGCTCGCAGCCGTTGAAACGGCACTTGCGGCCGGGAAAGGCGGATCATCGAAGGTGTACCGGGTAGATGTGCCGGGTAAGAAAGAGGCGGTCATCGGAGTTGCCATTGCCGGAGGCGACGGCGCCGATGCCGCGATCATGAAGGTCATCGACAAGGGCGAGTTGAAGAACACACCCCATCTCCCCTATGAACTCGTTGTTTCCAACGGAGCTGTGTACATGCTCCACGGCAAATTCCGCATCGCCCTCGATTTTCCGGATCTCACGATGGGGACGTTCATGAAGATCTCCGGCGCGCCGTCCGCCATCGAGGACAAGCTGCGGGTCATCGCCGGAGAAAAATAAGTGAGGGTCCGGGTATTGCTTGGTGAGCATGCGCTCTGAGGAATATGCGGCTGAAGCCAGCATCTGTACCCACTCTCATCCCGTCGAACGGCAGGGAGACCAAGGCCCGGGCATGGGGAAAAGCTCCTGTTACGCCAACAGACTGGACTTGGGCAAAGAAAAGGAGCTGCCTAATCGCAGCTCCTTTTTTATGGGCGTCTCCAGGGGGATTTGAGTCACTCTTCTCACCGTGAAAGCGGCAAGTGGCATTCTGCACGCATCGGCAGGCATACTGATGAATTGCCTTCAGAAGAGAAACTTCCTATCATACAATATCCGTTCCGGAAATAACGGCCCATCACCCCCCTACCTGGGTCGCCAAGAAGATGGGAAGCGTCATGTGCGAAATCTGGTCTTGAAGCTCTTCAATCCCGTCGATGTGCTGGTCCTCATCGGTGAGAATATGTTCGAGCACCTCCCGCGTCGCAAAATCATTCACCTCTCCCGCCTGTCGTATCGCCGCATTGTAGGCTTTGATGGCACCCTCTTCCGCGGCGTGGTCGTAATCCAGCTGCTTCGTCACATCGCTGCCGATGTGAATCTGCTTCAGCGTGGACACGACCGGCATGCCTTCGAGAAATATGATCCTTCCGATGAGCTTTTCAGCATGCTTCATCTCCGTGATGGACCGCTTTTCGAAGTGTTCATGCAGTTTGCCATACCCCCAGTTGGCGCACATTTCGGAATGCACCATGTACTGGTTGATCGCCGTCAGTTCATCGGCAAGGAGCGAATTCAACGTCTCGATAAGCTTCGGATCTCCCTTCATTTTTGCATACCCCCTTTTCAAATGATAACAAAAGTATCCACATCCCCATTTCCGGAATGTATCTGCCAATTAAAAGTGAACGCTTGAGCCTGCGGAGAACCCGCATAAAAGGATCGACACTGTCATTATACCATAACCCATGCCGATCGTGTCCTTTCGAGACATTCTCCCGAAGCCGTTGACAGACTCTTACGATGAGCAAGGACGCTTTCCCGGACGGAGCAGCGACCTGGCACAGGAAAGGAACATTTGATGATATCACTATGGATCATGAGGTTGGATCAGGGGATTTCTCGTATCCATGAACACGAACCTCCACCAACTCCCGACAGGACAGAGATCGGCCCTTGTAAAGGCCTCGTGGACGTTATCGCGGCGAGAGTTTTGTCGTGAATAAACAGAATTCAGCCGTTCAATATTCAAAAAAGAGTTAAAGCTTTTCTGCCCGGGAAAGTGTATCATTAGAAGATCAAAGTGAAGCGCAGATTCAGCCACTCACCGAATTCAATACACTCTTCGGGCAGATTCACGGGACTGGCGTTCAATATGAAATGAACAATACTAATATTTTTTTAGGTAATGAGGAGGCCTTATGCTGGAAAAAAATTCCGTAGGAAAAAACATTGAGTCCTACTGCACGAAGTGCAGGTTGAATCTTGATCATACCATTATGGCAATGAGCGGAGAGGTGATCGCGAAAGTGCGATGTAAGACCTGCGGTGGTGCTCATAAGTTTCGGAACCCCCATGACGCTAAAAAAGTCTCGAAGCCGAGAGCGAAAAAGGGCGCCGGAGAGGTAGTGAAAACAGAGGTCATCTGGGAGGCCGGCCTTGCAGAGGCAAAAGGGAAAGAGCGTGATTACAGCATGGCAGCGAAATATAGCGTGGGCGACGTCGTCAATCACCAAACGTTCGGCAAGGGCATCGTGGTAAAGCTCTATGCCAATAAATGCGATATGCTGTTCAAGGACAAGGCCCGGCTGATGGCATCGACTAATCAGTAAACGCGCTTCTGATCGTATCGGTATATCACTGCATGCTGATGATCGAGGCAGGTAGACGAATCAGTCAATGAGCGGGTTGTTGGGGAGAGGGTTCAGTCTGCTGAACTGTCAGCGCGAAATCAATGCGTCCTCCATTTTCTCCAGGAGGGCTCACGTCTCAGCACCTTGGCATGGTCACACATCAACTCCTTAGTCCCGGCGGGAAGTCGTTTCTCGGTCGAGCATCCTCTTGATACCATGGTGGCATCACACCGTACCGGTCTGACAGCTTGCTTCTTTCGATCCTATGTCTTCCCTTCCCCGACCCTCCTGAAGTCGATATAGCCCCGCTCCACGTCCGTGCGCATCAGCTGGACGCGGACCCGCTGGCCCACGTCGACGCCTTCAAAGCCGGTCGTCAGTCTTCCTTCAATGGGTGGAGAGAGAAGACGGACCCAGGTGCCTTTTTCCGCTGCGCCCGTGACAAATGCATCGAACTGCTCACCGAGCCTGTGTTCCAGCAGCATTGCCGCTGCGGATTTTCTGACCTGTCTTTCGACCTTCTTTGCCGCATCCTCTTTTTCCGTGCAGTGCTTTGCCAGTTCCGACAGCTCTCCGTTCTCGTACGGCATCCGCTGTCCGGAGATGGCCGCCTTCAGCAGGCGTTGCGTGATCAGGTCCGGATACCGGCGGTTCGGGGCCGTGGAATGGGAATAATCCTGAACGGCGAGTCCGAAGTGGCCGCCTGTACCGCCACCCGGCACCTCGAGCACGTATTCACCCGCGCCGAGCAGTTTGATGACTGCGAGGGAAAGATCGGGAAACCGGAGCGGGTCAACCGCTTGCGCCTCGGTGAGGAACGCCTCAAGAGATCTCGCGTCAGGCTCCGCGGGAAGCGCTTTGCCATGGTCCAAGGCAAGCTCCCTGATCCGGTCCCACCGCTTCGGCGTGCGTACCACGCGCCGGAACGACGGCAGACCCCTGTCGGAGAGAAAGCGCGCCGTCACGCCGTTTGCCGCGATCATGAGGTCCTCGATTATGTCCTTGGCCCTGTTATGACCTACGGCCTGGAGGTCCTTCACTTCGTCGGCATCGAACACCAGCCGCGCTTCCACGGTCTCAAGGGTGAGCGCGCCGTGCTCATGCCTGAGCGTCTTCAGCCGCTGGGCGATGCGGTCCTGGAGCCGGAGGTTTTCCTCAAGGCCGGGGACTGCAGGTATCTCCGGCGGGATCGCGCCTGCGCCTTCAAGCCAGGCGGCAACACTGTCGTAGGCCAGTTTTGCGCGATTCCAGACAAGCGCTCCATACACATCGGAACGCAGCAGTGCTCCCTCCTCCCCCACAACCAGTTCAATGATCAATGCATGCCGCTCCGAGGCGTAGTTGAGGGACGTAAGGTCCGTCGAAAGCTTTTCCGGCAGCATGGGAAAGATCCTGGCAGCAGTATAGACCGACGTGGTATTCCGGCGCGCGTGCTCGTCGATCGCCGAGTCCTTTCTGACCAGAGAGTCCACATCGGCGACTGCAACAAGGACCCTCACGCTCTTGTCAGGCAGGACCTCTGCAACGGTCAACTGGTCCAGATCGCGCGAGTCATCATTATCGATGGAACACCAGAGCAGATGCCGCAGATCGCGCGTTGTCTTATCCGTTTGCGCCGCAGGCCCGCGAAGCTCGTCGAGCTCGGCAAGCGCCTGGGAGGAAAAGTCCGGAAGCAACCCCCGCTCGACCATCGCCCGGCGCGCGATCCTTTGCAGGAGAGCTCGGTTTTGTTTGTCGCTCGAGTTTGTCATGGAGAACAAGCCTAGTATATAGGACATTGCAGGCAAGTGCAATATGCAGAAATGTGAACGTGACTGCCGGCAATAACGGGCGCATCTTGGAGACCTGATGTTTAAGGCTTTCCGCTTGCCGGCGTTCGGCTTGGGCTGAAATAGATCACAAGAATATATGTCTATACATCCGGCGCTTATCATTGTATAGTGATACAGTTCCCGACGCTGCGAATCACGGCCTGGCCCGGGGCGTAACCCAGCTCATAAAATTTTTATTAAGGAGTCAACCTATGGCGAAACCGAACTTCAATTTTCAGAAACGTCAGAAGGAGCTTGCTAAGAAAAAAAAGACCGAAGAAAAAAGGCAGCGCAAACTTGACAAAAATGCAGTTAAGCCAGCAGAGGGTCCGGGCGGGCCGTCCGAAGGGGGAGAAGGCAATTAACTAACGGCGGCTCATGGAAAGGCAGGCAACGACGATGAAAAGGGAGGTGATGATACATGGCCGCTTCACGGCAAGGCGCAAAGAAGGAAGTAAAAAAACCGAAAAGCAAGAAGAAGTAATCTTTTCTGGGCTCAGGGCTGCAGCATGAAAATCAATCCTATCTGGCGGAGGGGGTGGACATGGCAAAACCAATGACGAAATCGCAGTTGGTGGCAAAGGTCGCGGAGCAAGCATCGCTTACCAAGAAAGGGGCCGCCGAGATATTGGATTTTATCGCGCAGGTCGCTTACAAGGAGGCAAAGAACAGTTTCACGTTGCCCGGGCTCGGCAAGCTGGTGCTCGTACAGCGCAAGGCCCGTCTGGGCAGGAATCCTGCGACCGGTGAGACAATCAAGATAAAGGCAAAGAAGGTCGTCAAGTTCCGGGTTGCCAAAGCAGCCAAAGACGCGATCCTCGGCGCGAAGTAGAGATCGGCTGTACGTGCATGCCCACTCAGAGCGTGAGTGGGCTTTTTTTGACAAGAACGGTGGAGAGGAAGATGGTTCTGAACGTGCTGTTGAGACAACGGGGCGCGGATTGGTGTTCTTGGGAAGCCCCACCCGCAGCGGGGGGTTCTATTTAGCCTGTTTGCTGTACTGGATATTGACTTCGTAGGCGATGCTGGCGTGTCCAAGAGTATGGTTCGTACCGTGGCAAAATATCTTTCCCTTGATCGACTTCTTGCGGGATTTGGTCAGGCCTGCGACGACGGGGGCCAGATCATAACCGCCGTTCGCGCACCCGTCCTCCATGCATTTCATGTGAAAACCGGCATAATCAGCGGGCGAGAAACTGAGCGTGCGTGTCATTAAGACCGCATCTTGACCACGCTTGTAATAGGTCATGCGAAATTCTATGCTCGTAACCCCGGCATGGCGCTCCGACACAAGGCCAGCGGCGACAAGGGCGGCCTTCTCCAGTTCCAGCTTTTCTTTATAACTCTGTCGTTGCCGCATATTTCTCCTTCAGCCTTGTCATAGAAAAGGACAAGAGCCTCAAAGACGTGGACCGAACCCTGATTTTCTCCGCGATCGCACGGTACGAAGCAAAAGGGAGAGCAGCAAGAGAAATAAAAACAGGCCCTGAATGATCAGGGCCTGCAATGGTTTAAGCGTCAGATCGCTTAGAGCTTTACAACGTTGGCTGCTTTGGGGCCCTTGGGCGAGTCGACAACGTCGAACTGCACTGACTGGCCTTCAGCTAACGACTTGAAGCCGCTGTCCTGAATGTCGCCGAAATGAACGAACACATCGCCGCCCTTTTCACGGGTAATGAATCCAAAACCCTTGGAATCATTGAACCACTTTACGGTACCTGTCTCCATGATGAGCTACCTCCTTCTTGTGAATTGAAGCGACGGAAAAGGACATAAAAAAAATGCCGCAAAGTCGATCTGTCTTTGCGGTTTCCCTACAAGAACATCCGGAACTTCTGAAACGTATAATGCCACTTCTACGCTGGAATGTCAAGGATTATCTTTGCAGGGTTATCTTTATTATAAGGCTACGGAGCGCGCAATCCCGGAGAAGGAGCTACACAAGATTGCGGCAAAAGAATGTACAATTTACCGTCCCCTCCTTTTTTGCTTTTTCTTGCTGTTAATATAACCTCCGAGAGAATCATTTTCCGGATTTTTTCACCCAATTCCGATATCTACCTCATACGGGGCTGCACAACATCCTGGAATTCGTCAACCATACCTGCCAGGTCGCCTTGACGCACTCGTCATTATATGTGAATTACCTCATATGTGAATTACCTCTTGAAACGTGCAGAACGCCGCCTTTGAACCGTGCCGCCACGACGTGTCAGGAAAAAATGCGCCGACCCCGGTGGCTCGAAGCTCTCGTTGAGTACCGTCAAACCTCCGCTCCATTGCGGAGCATCTCTCCGTCGCCTGTTTCAAAACCCTCATTTCATCCGGCGTGCGGATCATAGGAAAGCAGTGTTCATCGCTCCCAGTCGAAATACGAGTAAGACTCAATTACATTTATAAATGATTTTACAAGGATAGAAGCATTATCGCTGCGCCAGACAACGGCAAGTTTTACCTCCGGGGGCGATCCTGACAAGGGTATATACTGCACTCCCGGCCGTCTGATATTTTTTATAAAATCGGGGAGGAGGCAGGCTCCCATTCCGGAAGCTACGAGGCCTAACACTGTCTGTACCTGCCCTGCCTCTTGCGCTATTTTCGGACTGAACCCGGCAGAATGACACAGGCTGATAAAGGCGTCACGGACAACCGGCTCCGAGGAGCGCGTGTTTGCGATGAAGGGCTCGTGAGCCAGCTGCTTGATATGCACCGATCTACGGCCAGAAAGAGGGTGTTTGTTGTGCAATACCGCCAGCAAAGGCGCTACCGTGAGCGTTTTGGATGCAAGCACGGGGTCGTGAGCGCTCGTATAGAAAAATCCGACATCAATGCGTTTCGCATGAAGCGATGCTACCTGTTCTGCGGTATTTATCTCATGCAGTTCCAGCTCTACGTCCGGGAAGCGTTCGTGGAATAATCGTATCCCATCAGGCAAAAAAGTATGGATCACGGATCCCACAAACCCTACTACCAGACGTCCAGCCTTTCCGCCGTAAATCCTTCTGGCAGTTTCAGCAGCATGTTCAACATGTAAAAGGACCTGCCTGGCCTCTTTAAGAAAATGACTGCCGGCAGTGGTCATCTGTATGTTTCGCCTCGACCTGTCAAAAAGCTTTATCCCAAGTTCTTCCTCCAGGTTCATGATCTGCTGACTCAAAGGCGGCTGTGCGATGTTAAGCTTTTTGGCAGCCCTCCCAAAATGGAGTTCCTCAGCCACTGCAACAAAGTATTTGAGATGTCGTAGTTCCATATTTAAAAGGTATTGAAATGATACTATCAATATATTGGACGTATGTCAAGGCAGTAGCTACCATAACTAATAAAGAGTCAGGGATGGGGAAAACATCACGCATGAGCTTCACCATTCTCAATTGCAAAGGAGGTAACAATGACGAGCATACCTAGTTGGCAGATTTGGGGAGACCGAGTACTCTATGCATATGAGCTATCACGTGATCGAGAGCACAAAGGCGGAGCATACCTTCCCTGCAGTCGTTCATTCTGTATAAAATGCAATAGCGGTTGCCCGCATTGTTCGAACTGATGCAATTGAAGTGGGAAGCGTCGAGTAAGCTTTTTTTGTGACTAAGCATCTACTGGTGCCTCACAATTGCCGCATAGCATCAATAGAGATAGAAAATGAAAAGGGTTAGCATTTTATGCTAACCCTTTGTTTTTTATGATGACGATGCAGAGTTTGAACCTGCGCCGCCAGCGGCTAATAACATGATTTATAACATAAAATTGGCGTCCCCAAGGGGATTCGAACCCCCGTTAATCGGTTATTTTGTCTATTACTACAATCAATTATGAACAATTAATCTCGATTTTTGCACTATCTGTGCACCAACCGTGAAAGCCGCCTCGCCGAAGGGTTTGTAGTCAGCACTCTAGTCTATATAGTCTATAGTAGTCTATAGGGTCACGTCTTGTTATTTGATATTTGCTCTTGAGCAGCCACTAACCTGCTAACGGTCGCATAGTTCAACCCCAGATGGTCCGCGATCTCTCTCTGAAGATACCCATGTTTCTCCACTGCATGAACTGACCCCCACCGTTTGGACAAATATGGTAGAGTACCGGACAGGATCCATGGCCTGGAACGGGCAGAAAGGATCTTGTCATGAAGAAACAGAGGTCGTTCAGTTCCGAGTTCAAGCGTCAAGTTGTTGAAGAATAC
>DATIZR010000056.1 GCA_035516965.1 Nitrospirota bacterium | reverse complement strand
TAATAGTCGAACGTGACCTTGTCGCCCTTTTTCACCTGATTGAAATTCCTCGCCTCCTCTCCGACCTTCAAACTGACGAGGTCGCCATGCGGGCCCCTGAGGGTCACGGTGCGGGCCTTATAGTCGATTGATTCCACCGTTGCCGTTATGCTCGACGCCTCGACGACTGCGCCGCCGGGTCTGTCGCCTTTCTGATTCTCCTTCGCGTGCGCTGCACAGGTAAGACCTGCAACCAGAACAAGTATTGCCGCTATTGACCGTATTGATCTCATCGACTACCTCCTTATTTATCGGAATGATTCCACTGCTGTCTCCTGGAACTGTCCATCACTGAACGATCTTTTCTCAAGAACGCGTCGCAACCGAGCTCGTGGTCCGTCCGTCGTCAACGGACCCGTCGATAGGCGATCCAGCCGGCGATCGCGGCAAGCGCCAGGGCCGCAAGCGACACAAGGAACGCAGCGGTCACGGGCGACAACAGCGCGGCAAAGTACAGGTAAAGGCCCCACAGGAAGAAGACGGCCGAAACAAGGACCAGGAGCGCAGCGATGACGATGAAGGCAAGCCCCCAGCCCAGGTTCACCAGTATTCTGCGCAGCGCCCGGGCCTCCGTCTCGATCAGATTCAAGAATGCTATGAAGATGTCAATGACGGCCTTTATCACGGTATCCCCCCTGTCCCATCAGTTTCGCGATGATGAATCCCAGTCCGAATGCCGTTGCCGCGGCCTCCACGGGATGACGTTCTATGAGAGCGGCAAGGTCTTTGAAGAGCTGTTCGCCCCGGTTGCGCACATCATCGAAGGACTTCCGGACGTCCGCCCATTGATCGTCAGCCTCATTGCGGGTAGCATTGCCCGCCTCTCTCTGGCCTTCGGTCCGGCCTGTTTCCCCGTTCTCACCCCCAGCGTTCCCACTGGCGCGGGCCGAGAGCGCCGCAATCTCCTCGCGCAGCCGCGCGAGCCCGGCCTTGAGTTCCTCGATTTCCTGTTCTCGAACATTCCTCGTCAAAGTCTATCCTCCTTCGCAAGCATCCAGACAGATTACGGCTCATTCCATCACCCCGGGGGCCGGGGACGCCAAGTCCCATGATTGCCGTACCGCAACGGTTCAGAACGTAATGAAGACGCCCGCATTCGTGGTGAATTGCGAGAACAGGTCACCCTGCACACTGATCGCACATGCTCCTGAGGAGCAGAAGGCCGAGCCGCTCCCGTTGAACAAGGTGCCGAACCACCTTCCCTCGAGCCTGAGACCGACACGGTCCGTTGCGAACAGCTTCACGCCGCCTCCCAGACTGAGGGAAAACTTCGTCAGCGCATCAAGCCCCGGTCCCTTCGGGACCATGTGTGTGGCGCCGAGGGATCCCACCACAAAGGGCCTTACCTTCCCGGAATCCATGCCATAAGTCCCGCCGACGTGAAAATACTCAATGTCAAGATCAAACAGGGGATTTCCCGTGAACAGCCTCTCGTTCGCCTTCAATTGCGTTGCCTGGCGGCTGAAATACAGCTCGATCTGAGACTGCTCGTCCTGTTTGAAGTCCACCATGACACCGTAATTGGCCGTCTCGTCCACCTTCAGAGTTTCGCCTGTCACCGAATCATTGAACTCGCCGCCCCAGGTGTAACCGGCAAAGGGGGTGACCTCGAGACTCGTCGCCATCGCGGGAATCGGGGTAAAAGCCGCCACCAGAATCATTGCGGAAAATGCCACCAGACGCGTCGTTCTCATGATCAATAACCTTCCTCGTATCCTTCCCTCTACTTCCTGACCTGCGGCGGGAAGTTCTTTAAGAGTTCCGCGATCACCTGGTTGATGCGCTGCTGCTGCTCTTCAGGAGAACTCTTCGGCTGGATCGCAGCCGTGGCAGTTCCCTGCCAGATGAGCGTGTTGGTCGTTCGATCCAGAAAGCCCAGGGTAAGGGTGCCCTCTTGTTTGACCCGAGGCTTGCTCTTCCCGCCACCCACGGAGATCGTCCCCGCCCTGCCAACGGGAATACCGACAGAAGCGCCGACTGCCGTTGAGCCCGACTCTACCGTTTTCTTGACCCCCTGCAGTGAGATCAGGAAATCAGGGGACTCGCTCGATTGGCCGTATCCCTTGGCCCCAAGTTGCGTGTTCACGGCCTGCGTGAGCCGCTTCTCGGTCATGTTCTCAATCTGGCTGCCGGGCGGTGACGGTATCCAGTCATAGGTCTTGAGCTTTGTGAAATCATAGGCAGTATCGTAGTCATAATCGACCACGAGCGGCGTTGCACAGCCGGCGATGAGACTCAGGATGAACACTACGATGAAATCTCTTGCGGTCCTTCGCATATCCCCCTCCTCCTGTCGTGTCTGGATGTCCTTCCGCCAGTTCAGCGTCTGCCCGACTGCGCCGCTTTAGGTGACGAAGACACTATCTATCCGCGTCGGCCGCAACTTCTTCACCGGACGACGGGTATTTTTTTTGCAAGGTCATAATCGATCACTGACTGGATCTTGTTCTCGAGCTGGAAGTAACGGGCCACCTTCTTCGGAGAAAGAACGGCGCTGAACTTCTTCACGTAGGCTTCTTTCAGCCTCAGCTGCTCCCGCTCGATAGCGAGGAACTCGCGGAGCAGGACCCTCGCCTGTTCATCCGTCAGCGTCTCATAGTCCCTGAGGTAATCGGCAATCAGCCGTGACGACCGATCATGCACGGGTCTGAGCGCATTCTGGTATTCGTCGTACAGCGGCCAGAAAGCATCGGCCTCCTGTCCGCCAAGCTCAAGCGTCGTGGCCATGATCTTTTTCTTGTTCGCGAGAATATCGGCCCGCGTCTTTTCGACGTCTTGCTGGTCCTGCGCGTACAGTACTCCCGACAGCAGGACAAGGGCTGCGATCGCCTGGACTGCCAACCGTTTGTGCATGGAGACCTCCCTTATTCACATAATGGCCAGATCGTTCGCTTGCCGCAGATCACAGCCGGTTTTGGAACAATAGATCACAACCTCTGAACTAAGTGTAGCAGACGCGGTATGTTTTTTGTGAGCCCGAAAAGAGCTGATCCCTGTTGGTCCTTCCTCATGACCATACTGCTTCGGCTGTCAGTTGTGTTATTTCTTTTTTGGCGTGAACTTGAACTTTTGTCCGCCGATGGACGCTTCGAGCATCAGGCCGCCTTTTTGTTTCACAAAAACGGCCATGCCCTTGCTGTATTTAGCCTCTGCCTGTGCCATATTTTGACCAGCACTTGCTCCTGCGGTAGTTCCCTGACTACCGGCCTTTGCCTGTACACCGGCGCCGATCGCAATGCTCGATGCCTCCGCGTCGAACGCGAAGTTGCCGCTCGTAAAATTATCATAGGCTGCCTTGTTCTCGAAAAAGATGATCTCACTGAACGACTCTCCGCCGGCCTGAAGGCCCAGCGACAGCTCCAATAGGGATGCCGTCCCGGCTATCTTGCCGCGCTGATACACTCGCCCGTTGCCGTAGGATCCTCCGACGACTAAGCCGCCTTTTCCAATGCCCGGAAACACCGCATACCCGTAAGCATTCTTGAAAAATGGCTGAACAGACTCCTCTTGTTTATATAATTGGATCGTCTTTGAATAATCGTCGGCTTGTGCCGCGATCGAAAGACTCGATGCGAACATCATCACAACCAGCAACAGAGAAGCCTGTAAACTCTTCCTTTTTCCCTCATGACACGACAGTAGACGTACACTTTTCATTTCGATAATCCTCCTCTTAGAGTTTGTTGGAGACGTTTTCGTTCTCCAGGGAAACGGTAACGCTATCAAGGACTACACAATCATACCTCAAACACCTGCAATTCAAGTCAGTTTGAACACGTGGTATTGCCACGGCTTCATTTCCACGTACAGTCCGGCATCGCGCATCTCGTCCCCACTTCGGTCGTAGGTCTCGTTGGACAGCACATCGCTGAGGCGCCACGTCTTTCCTCTCAGTTCATCCCACGGCATCTGGACACGCGCCTGGGAGGTTTCCTGCCCGAAATTGATGACGATGAGGCAACGTTCTTTGTCACTGGCCCAGCACCAGGCCAGAATACTCAGAAAGCTCTGGTTGTCGGCCCAGCCGCTCCGCTCACAGAGGCGCCATTCACCATTGAGAAAGATATCACGATTGGTCTCCTTCAACAAGCGTCCGTAGAAGGCCGCGAGGTCATGATCAACGGGCTCTGCCGGGCGACGTCCCAGAAAGACCGGCAGCCTCTTCTTCCTTCCCTCAAATTGTCCCTCATGCAGCAGCTTTGCCCCGGTGAGGGTGAGGACCACAACTGCCGCAGCGCGCCCTTTTGCGTCCGGAAACGCGGCAGCAGCCCGGGGCTCGTCATGGTTCTCGATGAACCGGACCATTCCGCGCTGGTAAGAAGGATCCGCCAGAAGGTGCTCACGCACATTCTCGGCATCCCCGTGTTCCATCCGGTCGTAGAGCTTCTTGTCGTAGCAGTAGTCGAACCCCTGCTGCTGCAGTTCCCACTCGAGGTCCCAGTATGCCTCGGCGATGAACCTGAACTCCCGATACTTCTTCTTGATCGCCGGTATGACCACGGCCCAGTAGTCGCTGACCGGTTTTGCTCCTGCGCGTGCCCCCCAGGTGCGTTCGAAGATATTGTTCAGCAGGAGCATGGCCATGTCGCACCGGATGCCGTCACACTGTTCGGCAATGCTTGAAACAGTATCGATCATTGCCTGCCGCAGCCCCGGCTGAAAGGCATTGAGCTGGAGCACATCGGGCCAGGCAGGGAAATAGGGGTCCCGGCCGCAGGCAAACACCTTCCCGCCCGACTCGATAAAAGACTCCGGATCGTTCCTCGCATCGTCAGCGCTCCCCTGCACGAAATATTCAGGATGTTCGCTCACCCAAGAGTGGTCCGGTGCCACATGGTTCGGCACAAGATCAAGGATGAGACGAATGCCGCGCTGTGCGAGAGCTTTCCGGGCTGCTGCCAATCCCTTCGGACCTCCGAGGTGCTGAGCCACGACATAGCGCCGCACGCAGTAGGGCGATCCGACGTTGTCCTGCGCTGAAAAGTCAGGGAGGGCTCTCTTGAAATCATCGAGGAGCCCTTTGTTTCGCATGGAGATGCCGATGCCGGCAGGGCTCCGCTCCCAGACCCCCATGAACCAGACGGCGTCAAAGCCGTGAGCGATGGCACCCCACTCCTGCTCGGGAACCGTGGCGAGATCCACAGGTTTCCGGTATTTCAGGCTGAGCTCGCGCAGCCAGACCCAGGTGTTGATCTCGTAAATAACGGGATGTCTGGGCCATGTTCTCATGTCCTTACCTTTCCAACGACGCGTTCGCCCTTCGCGAACACGGTCGCCTTGCCACCTTCCAGGGCCTTTTTGGGATCCAGAAGGCCATAGAGCTGGATCAACTCGGCCACAAGCCCGGTCCAGCCGGTCTGATGGCTTGCGCCGAGACCGGCGCCGTTGTCGCCGTGGAAGTATTCATAGAAGAGGATGTGGTCGCGCCAGTGAGGATCGGTCTGGAACTTCTCTGTCCCGCCGTACACCGGCCGCTTGCCCTTTTTGTCCCGGAGGAAGATATTGGCCAGCCGGTCGGAAATCTCCTTGCTCACCTCGAAGAGGTTCATCATCTTGCCCGACCCCGTGGGACACTCGATCTTGAAGTTATCCCCGTAGTACAGGTAGAAGTTCAGCAGCGACCGGATGATCATCGCATTCACCGGCATCCAGACCGGTCCCCGCCAGTTGGAGTTGCCGCCGAACATCCCGGTGTTCGACTCGGCAGGCAAATAGTCCACACGGTGCTCCTGGCCGTTCACATGGAACACGAAGGGGTGCTGCTCATGGAACTTCGAGAGCGAGCGGATGCCGTAGGGGCCCAGGAACTCGTTCTCGTCGAGCATCTTCGTGAGTATCCGGCGCAGCCGATCCGGATTCACCAGGGCCATGATCCCTCGGTCCGCCACGCCGAGATGTCCGGGGCCCGTGGGGTGGATGGTCTTCACGAGTTCAGGCATCCGACCAATGCGTATGAAGATCTGCTCCATCGCACCCGGAATGCGTTCCCGCTGCAATTTCTCGATGACCGTGGTGGCGCACAGGGGGAGGAGCCCGACCATGGAGCGCACCTTGAGCCTCTGGGCACTTCCGTCGGGGAGGCACAGCAGGTCGTAGTAGAAGCCATCCTCGTCGTCCCACATGCCGTCCTGGCCGGAACGGTTCATAGCAGCGGCGATATAGTAGAAGTGCTCCGCGAACTTGACGACCATGTCCTCGTAGGTCCGGTCATGGGCGGCGAGCTCAATGGCGAGTTCCAGCATGTTCTGGCTGAACAGTGCCATCCAGGCAGTGCCATCGGCCTGCTCGAGGTGGCCGCCTGTCGGCAGCGGGGCGCTGCGGTCGAAGACGCCGATGTTGTCCAGTCCGAGGAACCCTCCCTCGAAGACGTTCTTGCCGAACCGGTCCTTGCGGTTCACCCACCAGGTGAAGTTCAGCACCAGCTTGTTGAACGTTGCCCTGAGAAAATCGATGTCCGTCTCGCCGCGCAGGGCCTGCTCGGTGCGGTGCAGGAAGAGCGTCGCAAAGGCGTGTACCGGCGGGTTCACGTCGCTGAAATTCCACTCATAGGCAGGCATCTGGCCGTTAGGGTGCAGGTAAACGTTCTTCAACATCAGTTCCATCTGGTCCTTCGCGAAGTCGGGGTCGACAATGGAGAGCGGGAGGGTGTGGAAGGCAAGGTCCCATGCCGCATACCAGGGATACTCCCACTTGTCGGGCATGGAGATGATATCCTGGTTCACCATATGAAACCACTCCGAGTTCCGGGAGTTCCGATAACCGTGATGGAGCGGATGGGAATTGTGCTCCTCCAGCCAGCTGTCGCCGTCGAAGAAGAAGAACTGCTTGGACCAGAGCATGCCCGCGATGGCCTGGCGCATCACGTTGGCCGCGTCCGGGGATACCGAGGGCGGAGTAACGGACCGGTAGAACTCGTCCGCCTCCGTGAGCCGTGACGCGAAGATGGCGTCGAACTCCGGTCCGAAGGGCCCGGCACCGCCGTTGGCGGCCAGGCGCAGACGCACGGTCGCCGACTTACCCGGACCGACGACCTGCCGGTAGTGTGCCGCTACCTTTGTACCGGTCTTTTCGGGGTTCACCGTTTCCCTGCGGCCCAGGACCACGAAGTCGTTGATGCCGTCCTTGACGTACGTGGTGACACTCGTCTGGCCGGGAAAGAGCCTTTCGTAGTTCGTCGAGTTCTCGGTAAAAAGCAGCGGAACTTCTCCTTCACAGGAAAAGATGAACTGACCCAGCAGCGAATGTGTCGCCTTTGCCGCGCTCGTGCCCGCGGGTGACTTGATCTGGCTGATATCCGGCTTCCCGGCAGCCCTGTTGGATTGAGTGATCCAGTCAGCCCAGTCGTTGCGGAACCAGAGTGTGGGCAGGAGATGCAGCTCCGCAGCCTCGGGCCCGCGGTTGTGGGCCGTGATCTTGATGAGGATATCCTCTGCGCCGGCCTTGGCGTACTCAACGAAGACGTCGAAGTACCGGTCGTCATTGAAGACCCCGGTGTCGAGAAGCTCATACTCCATCTCGTTCCGGTTGCGACGCTTGTTCGTTTCCACCAGTTCAGCATAGGGATAGGCAGCCTGGGGGTACTTGTAGAGATACTTCATGTACGAGTGTGTCGGCGTGCTGTCGAGATAAAAATAGTACTCCTTCACGTCCTCGCCGTGGTTGCCTTCGCTGTTGGTGAGGCCGAAGAGCCGCTCCTTCAGGATCGCGTCCTTCCCGTTCCACAGGGCGAGAGCAAAGCAGAGCCGCTGCTTGTCGTCGGAAATGCCGGCGATGCCGTCCTCGCCCCAGCGATAGGCGCGCGAGCGGGACTGATCGTGGGTGAAGAAGTTCCAGGCGTCGCCGCCTTCGCTGTAGTCCTCGCGCACGGTCCCCCACTGCCGCTCGCTGAGATAGGGTCCCCACTTCTTCCAAAGAACCTTCCCCTTTCGGGCCTCTTCCAACCTTTTCACTTCCTCGCTGTTATTCATTTTCATTGCCCTCCTTAATGCTCTTCACCCTCGTGCGCGATGGCCATGGTCACCAGACCGGTCTTAACGATCAACGATGTTTAGTTCACCGGTGCGACCAGTCGAGCAAAGAGCTGGCTCTCTTACGAAGTTCTGCTTCCTCAGTCCGATCCGGATGTGCAAAGCCAACTACCTGGTCCGGATGGCTGCGCGTGCCTTAAGAGACGTCGTTGCAGCAGGGCTCTTCGTAGAGAAGAACGGATTACGGCTGTTCCATCTCCCGTACGATCTTGATGACAACACCGGGCATTTTGGGCGGCGGAGGCACGACCTCGATGCTCCGGATGCTGCTGAACGGGATAACCAGGAGCCGATTCGGGCCCGGTATCTGCAGAACGAGCGTCCCCGTCTGGAGCATCTCCCTGATCCGCTCGGCTACATTCGTCTTTTCTTCCGCCCGTGCATACTCGAACCGCTGCATGGTCCCATCCAGATACTGGACCTTCAAGTATGCTGTTTTCATCTCTGACATCTTGTTCCCTCCTTCCGATGTCCCTTGTACATGATTGCCCTAACCGTCTACAGTCTGGTCATCCGGCTTAGCCGGCGGTTGGTACCACTGTTCCTTGGGCACGACCTTGGCCTGCGCCGGGTCGCCTTCGTAGGCCGGGGTCATGATCTGCACGCCATACTCGTTGAACACGTCCAGGATGTTCCGGTGCATCTCCGAATACAGCGCAGCCATGCCGTGCGCATCATTGGAGTAGGCATTGAGCTCGTAGGTCACGCAAAAATCTCCCAGCGAAGTCTGTAACACAAACGGTGCGGGCTCCTTGAGGAGCCCCGCCGTTCTATCGGCCGCGATTCGCAACATCGCGTCGACCTGGCGCCATGACGTCTCGTAGCCGATCCCCACCGTGGTGTGCAGGATGAGACCTCGGGTGCGCGCGAGCGAACTGTAATTGACGACGTGGCTATTGAGGATCGTCGAGTTGGGTACGATGATCTCCTCGTTCTTCACGGTATGGAGATGGGTGACCTGTAGCCTGATCTCAGCCACATCGCCGATCACCTCGCCGATCCTAACCCGATCTCCGAGCTTGTACGCACGTCGATACGTGAGCATGTAGCCGGCAACAATATTCGAGATGGCCGAGGAAGAGCCTAAGGACACGATGACCCCGAGAAAGAGCGAGAGGCCTTTGAACGCCGGGGACTCGGAGCCTGGGATATAGGGATAGGCCACCACCACCGTGAAGGCGAAGACGGCAAGCCTTACGATCTTGTACGTCGGGATCGCCCACTCTGCGTCGAATCTCGAGAACCTGATCGTGCCCCGCTCGACGCCAAGAAAGAACGCCCGGAGGAGATTGAGGGCATAGCGAGCGACAAAAAACAGGATGATTAAAAAAACGAGCTTCGGTAGATATTCAAGGACGGCAGTGCCGATGCTGCCGAGCGGTGCAAGAACAAGGTCAAGAAAGAGTGTGGCGTACGTACGCGTCCAGGGGAAGAGGCTCAAGACCAGACTGATATAGAAAAAAACGGCCAGCAGGATAAGGATGACCCGGACGGCCTTCAGGCTTCCCCGGATCATCCCCCATATCCATTCCGTGCGGACGATGTCATGAGATATGGCCTGGAGCTCCCGGATCCTCGCAGTGAATCTCACTTCGACCGCAGCAATGAGCCTGCGGAAGGCCCGGTCAATGAGCAGGACCAGCGCGATGAGTCCGAGCGTCGCACCAAGTGCAGAGGCGGCTCCCCGGAGGATATTCCGGGAACCGCGGTCCCGGCGGTATGCCTCGACGGTTGCCCGAATCTTCGTCACATATACTTTGGCTAGAATCTGGCGTGGCACCTTGTCCAATTCTGCATCGGCGTCAAAAACGGACATGATGAACCGATCGCCGGCCATAATGTCGCTGCTGTGGTCCGATTCGACGGCAACGATCGAATCGACCTTCAGCTCCGGGTCATCGGCAAGCGCTATGATCCTGTCTGCGATGGCGGCCGCGCGCTCCCGGGCCGGATGTGCAGAAATTCCCCGGACCTGGAACAGTGCCGATCCGTCGATCCTCACGGACTCGGTCTGCACCGCGGCTTCCCTGTCTGCGACAATCTTCGCAGGTTCCGAGGAAAGCGCAACCTGGCCGCTTGCCAGGGTCAGGAGTACTGCAAGGGTGATCAGATACTTTGCCATCCGCTGTGTCCTCTTTCAGTACGCATACCCGAACTTCAAATAGATGCCGTTGTTGTCCTTCTTGCCCTGTGCGTACTCCAGGTTCGCTACCATCCCTTCCTTCGGCTTGATGACATACTGGATACCCGCTCCGTAGCTGGGATAGATGTTCTCGCTCTCGTTGCAGTCCTGGCCGTTTCCGTAGAGACAGCCGACGCCCGCGAAGACCGTTGCGCGCCAGTTCTTCGCTAACTGCACCCGCTCTTCTGCCTCGACAGACGACATATATTTGCCCAGGTACTGACCCATCTTGTAGCCGCGCAGCACGATAGGCGCATAAGCGCTCGGGGGCGCGTCGAAGGTCCATTGGTTGCTCTGACGGACGGCAAGGACTTGGCCGTCCCAATGCTCCCAGAATACCCGCAAGTCCAACCGGTACACGTCGAAATTATTGTCGCCCGCGATCCAGTCCCGGTAGGCGATGTTGTTCATGTTCAGATACCAGCCCCGGGTCGGGCTGAACTCGATGTCCCGGGAATCGTGCAGGACGGCCAGACCGATGCCGCCCGCCTTGAAACCGGTGAGTCCGAGCGTCTGCAGCATCTCTTCGTTCAAGGCATTCTGGCCGATGATCTGGTAGTTTGTGTTCAATCCCTGTAAGCCTGCGAACCAGTCGCCCGTCACGCGATAGAGATAACGACCGACCAGGGCGTGGAGGTTGTCCTCGGTCTTCAACGGTTTGCCCGTTCCGAGAAAATCGTTATAATCGTTCTTGATCAGACCGTTCGGAGCGGCGATGACAAGGCGGTGATGGTCCTCGCCCCACGATGCTTTGGCTATGACCCCGATGATCGCGGAATTCGTCGAGGTGTACATGCCGTTCATGCCAAACATGGACACCTGCGACTTTTCGTCGAAATAGTGCATGTAGGCAGCCATAAGACCGAGCGTCGTGCCCAGCTTCGGGTTCGAGGAGAAGGTGGGCATGACCAGCCATGGCGATTCCTTCTTTTCCGTTCCGGCCGTCACAGATTGCGCGGATGCGACAGCTTCTTTCGTAGGAAGCGCATCAGCGGCCAGGCCTCTGCCAGGAGCGAACAACATACATACGACGAGGGCCAACACTACGACAACAGGTTTGAACACCGTGAGAGCCTCCTCATTGTCCTTAGTCACTTCACGGACAACGTAATCGTCTGAGAATACTCCACCACCAGCATGTCTCCGCGGTGGATCTCGTTGAACCGTTTCACCTCCGGCCCGATGTGATAGGTCGTCCGGACGCCATCACGGTTTTTGAAGGAGATCATGCGGGTATCGTAGTCAATGGATTCGACCCTCGTCTTCAACATCCCCTCGATGCTGCGTACCATCGAAGGCTTTGCACCCGGCACGGCGTTGGTCTGCGATTCGGAGCCGATGTTCATCGTATCTCCTGGACCGGGCTGGACCTCGACCGAGATGGTCTGGTGGGTTTCGACGGTCACTCTATCGCCTATTTTCACCCGGCCAAGATTGCTCACATCATTTCCTACCTGAAC
>DATIZR010000055.1 GCA_035516965.1 Nitrospirota bacterium | reverse complement strand
CACGGATACGCCATTGAAGACCGAGTTACCACTCCCGGATGTCATGGTTTGAGCCCACTGCGTCACGCCGGAGCTGTCGTATTTCACCAGTACCATGTTGTTGCCACTGTTCGTCCCTGTGGCGGTCACGCCGTTGCCGAGGTCATAGGCGACGGTTCCATCGATATATCCAACGGCATATACGGACCCGTCCGATGCCGCGGATACGCTAAAGAATATTGAGAAACTACTTCCTGCCGTCACGGTTTGAGCCCACTGCGCCACGCCGGAGCTATTGTATTTCACCAGTACAACGTTACCGTTACTGTACGTCCCTGTGGCAGTTATGCTGTTGCCGAAGTTATAGGCTCCGGTTCCATTGATAGATCCCGCGGCGTACACAGAGCCGTCTGACGCCACGGAGACGCCGGAGAAGTATGAATCAGCAGATCCTCCCGTTGCGGTTTGAGCCCACTGCGCAACACCTGAGCTGTTGTATTTCACCATTACTAGGTTATCGCCATTGACCGACCCTGCGGCGGTCACACTGTTGCCGAAGTTAAAGGTGCCGGTCCCATGGATTTTTCCCGCGGCGTATACAGAGCCGTCTGATGCCACGGATACGCTCGTGAAGAATGAATCATTACTTCCCGCCGTCACAGTTTGAGCCCACTGCGCCACGCCGGAGCTGTCGTATTTCACCAGTACAATGTTACTACCACTGCTGTTCGTCCCTGTGGATATGACGTTGTTGCCGAAGCCATAGGTGCCGGTTCCATCGATAGATCCCGCGGCGTACACAGAGCCGTCTGGCGCCACGGATACACCATTGAACAATGAGCTGCTGCTTCCCGCGGTCACGGTTTGAGCCCACTGCGCCGTGCCAGAGCTATCGTATTTTACCAGTACAATGTTGCCGCCACTGTTCGTCCCTGTGGCGGTCACGCCGCTGCCGAGGTCATAGATGCCGGTTCCATAGATTTGTCCCGCGGTGTACACAGAGCCGTCTGATGCCACGGATACGCCATTGAACAATGAGCTGCTGCTTCCCCCGGTTACAGTTTGAGCCCAGTGCGCTGGCAATGCGACGGCTGGTAATGCGACGGCCGTCGATACTTCGGCTGATGCTACACTTTCGCTTCCAACGTAGGGGCTCGTCCCACTGACCGCTGTCACCACAAAATAATAGGTTAAGCCTGTCAGGCCCGTTGAAACAGCATAGGGACTGGTCACTTTCAAGATACTCCCGTACCCCGGCAGTTGGGTTGAAGTTGCCGTGACGCCCGTCGAAGTTGCCATGTAAATATTATACGACGTTGCGCTGGTCACCGTATTCCAGCTGATGATCACAGATCCACCTTTTGGCGTAGCGGTAACACCTGTTGGCGCGGCTGGGGTCGTAAATATATTCGTACTCGAGAGAGCGGAGATGACGCCCGAATCCACGGACGCTCCGCAGATGTTGGATGTAGACGAAGTCATAAAGGTAGTAATTGCATCTGCCAGTCCCGTCAGTGCAGTCCCTTCCATCGTGGATAACGGTATCGTGCCGGTCCCGGATGTCAAGAGTACAGAAAGGGTTGCCCCGCTGGCTAACCCATCGAATAGTCCATCAGACGTCACGTCCTGAATAAGGGCTTGAACAAGGTCAAGCGAGCTAACTCCATTAGTAGATGCCAATTGCGAGATTCCAGCGAGAATCGCACTGGCATCCGCGCTTGATTGATTCGCTCCTGTCATGCAGCCGACCGTAGTCAGGTTTAATAATGCAGTATTTAAAATAGAAGACGGAAGTCCAAAATAATTTTGAATCGTCGTGTTCGCGGCATCCGCCGCGGTCGCCACCGGGGTTCCCCGACCGACTAAGGTCAATGCCACGTTCGCTGACATGGTGGTTAAAGGATTAATCTCGGCAGTCACATTTGTTCCAGAGGCATTCGACACGATTGTAGATAAAATCAATGGAGAATTGGTCAGATCGATCGTCGTTCCTGTCACCGTATCGATATAGGTTCCGCCTGTACTGGTTATTAAAACGGGCCCGGTGTAAGTCCCCAGATTAAGGCTATAGTTTCCAGATTGGTCAGTCTGAACAGGTGACCCAATTTGCGCTCCCTGAGTTCCATTAGCGTTCACTTGATAGGCGGTTACCGTGGCCCCCGCAACGAACCCATCCGCGACATGCCCGGTAATGACAGTTGCAGAAGAATTTCCACCGCCCCCGCTAATGAAACCGACACCTCCGCCACCGCCACCACCGCAAGAAAGAAGAGTAAGGCTGAGCAAGGTACCAATTATTACAAATGCCTGTTTCTTGGATGCTTTCATTTCGATACTCCCTTTTGCGAATGATTCTATTTTTAAAAGTAAGCCTTTCTTAGAATTTCTCCGACCTCGATTATCAAAAAAGATATCCGGACGGCCACCATGCTGCTTCAATTGCAAATAAACCTGTTCATGAACCTGCGGTTTTTCATGACTGATGCAATGCCGCAACAAATACACTGACGTTGCAACGAGAGGTCCAAGTATTATTTCGTTGTCGATTGTTGCTTTTTTCCTTGACTGCGGCTCTTCTCGAGAAGTTCACACATAGTGCAACTCTGCGCAAACTAAGTCAAGGGCTAAATCGAAATGATCGCCGGTTCAATAGCGAAGTGCAACACTTGGGGTAGCCATGCTAACCCGAGTGTCCAGGTCAAAACCCTATAAGCAGTTGTCCCAGGGATACCCCTGATGCTTACCCGTCGAGCTGTTCAACTCTCATAGGGGATGGGGTCTTTCACGCCGGCATCATGGAAGCCTTGCAGGCGCAGGGCGCAGCTTTCGCACCGGCCGCAGGCCTTGTTGCTGTTCTGGTAGCAGCTCCAGGTGAGGTGGAGCGGAGCGTTGAGCTCGACGCCGCGCCTGACAATGGCCGATTTCCTGAGATGAATGAGGGGGGTGACGATCCTGATCATGGTCTCCGGCTTCGTTCCCGTCTCGATCACGCGGTTGAAGGCCTGGTAAAAGACCTCCCGGCAGTCCGGGTATCCGGAGCTGTCCTCTTCCACGGCACCGATGAATATCGCCTTCGCGCCGATCACCTCGGCCCAGGACACCGCGATCGAAAGAAGATGGGCGTTCCGGAAGGGGACGTAGGTCGTGGGAATAGAAGAAGCAGGGGGCTCGGCGTTCGGATTCGGGGGAAGGGCTTCGGGGACCGGTATGCTTTCATCGGTGAGGCTTGAGCCGCCGATGACCTTGAGATGCTCCAGGCTGACGGACAGCCTCTTCTCGGCTTGGTAGAAATCGGCGATCTCGCTGAAAGCGCGGAGTTCGCGGGCCTCGGTCCGCTGGCCGTAATTGACGTGCAGCAGCGCCAGACGGTATTGTTCGTTCGCGATGGCTGCGGTGACGCAGCTGTCCATGCCTCCGCTCACCAGGACAATGGCAAGTTCCCGTGTCATGGGAACAGTCTACCAGCATCGCTCGTGGATTTCTACCGATTTTCCTGCTGCCGGGATTGTACCGAGACCCTTGGAAGCGGGAAGGGAGACGTTGGAAGGCGGAAGGCAGAGAACCCGATCCCGAGGATCGCGGTTGTCCCGCCCCCACGCCCTCCGTGAATCAATGCGCCCCGTGGATCAGCATGGGAAGGCAGCGGGTGCAGGCATACTTGTCCTTGCCTTCGTGGATGCAGGGGATGTAGACGCGTTCCTTGTCGTCGGCTCCGCAGACGAAACACTTTATCTCTTTGGCGGTCATGTCTGTTACTCCTCCAGCGCGTTGATCTCGTCGACGATCTTGTTGGGGTCGAGATTGTGCATCATGGATCCGAAGGAAATGGACTCCATGTTGATCCCCGGGCAGGTGAAGCAGCCGTTCCCGAAATACTTCTGGATGACGGCCTTTGCTGCCGGGCTCTGCTTGATGACGTCCCCGATGATGGAATCTTTCGTTATCTTCTTTTTCTCTGTGATCATGATGGCCTCCTTAATTGAATTGTTGACCATACTCTACCAGAGCCCGCGTTTTGTTGTTATGACCTGCATCATACTCTCTGACTGTGTTATACTATGACCCATGTCATATCCGTCCGTTTCCCGCCGTACTATACTGCGCTTACACCATCACTCATCCAGGAGGACATTCGAAATGGACAAGTTCGTCAAAGGTTTTATCGTCATGAGCATCGTGTATCTCGGCATCTCCACGGTACTGGGCGTATGCATGCTCGGGAACCAGAGCCTGATGGCCCTGAAGTTCGTGCACTCCCATCTGAACATGCTCGGCTGGGTATCGATGATGATCTTCGGGGTGGGCTACCATATCCTGCCGCGGTTCATGGGCAGGCCGGTGTACAGTCCGAAGATCGGCGAGGTGCAGTTCTATCTCGCGAACATCTCGCTGGTCGGCATGCTCCTGTTCTACACCCTGAATGTCTATGCGCCAGGCAGCGGCTATCTGATGCTGACCGTGGCATTCGGCGGGCTCCAGGCGCTCACCCTCTTCCTGTTCTTCTTCAACATGCTGATGACGCTCTTGGCAAAACAGGAGCAGCCGCACTAGGGCATGATGCAAGGGGCAGCGGGGCCCTCTCCCTGCCCCTGTTTCGCTAAGACGACAATGCCATCAGGCCTTCCTTGTCCTTGATGATGAACTTGCCGTCGCTGTCCGTCAGCAGCCCCTCCTTCTTGAACTTGCTGAAGGTCCTGATCGAGGTCTCCACCGTGGTCCCGACCATATCGGCGACGTCCTGTTTGGTCAGCCGCATGTCGATCAGGGTCCCGCCCTTGGTTTCCACGCCGACCTTGTTCGCCAGCTTGAGCAGGAGCGCCGCGATCCTGGCTTCGACGCGCTCCAGTGCGATGTTCTTGAGCGAATCGTAGGAGCTCTTCATGCGGTCCCCGAGCTGGAGCGCGATACAGTACATAAGGTTCGGGAACCGGTCCACGAGCCGCAGCAGGTTCCTCCGGGAGATCTTCAGCACCTCGGTGTCCTCCATGGCGACTGCGTTCGCCGGGTAGGGGAAGCCGCGGATCACGGCAACACCGCCGAAGATGTCCGTGGGGGAAATGATCTCGAGGATGATCTCCTTCCCGTCATGGGATATCTTCGTGATCTTGACCTTGCCCTTCGCCACGATATAGAACCATTCGGGCTGGTCGCCTTCTGAAAAGATGTCCTCTTTCTTCTTGTACCAGGTAGCCGTCAGATAGGGTTCCAGTTCCTTCAGTTCCTCATCGGACAGGTTCTTGAACAGGTCTATGCTCTTCAGGGCCTTGATGGTCACTGCCGCGTTCTCCTTGTATGGGGTGACGTTTTATCCAAAGGCTTCCAGAAAATGTGTTCCGATGCTCCCGGCACGATCAGGTCCCGAAGCGATCCCGCCTTGGAATAGCCGCAGCTCTTGTAGAATGCCATGGCCCTGCGGTTGAATGAAGACACGCAGAGAAAGAAGTTCTGCGCCCGTGAAGCGGTCACCCGCTCCGCGAAGGAGAGCAGTCTTCTGCCCACTCCCTGTCCCCGGAAAGCAGGGGCGACGCCGAGCGCCTTGAGGTAACCTCCGCGCGCGAAGACCGGTTCCGGCGTGAACAGGATGAACCCGACGGGATCCGTGCCCGCGAGGCAGACATGGGCCCGCATGTGCGTCCGGCCTCCTGAAAGGGCGGTCCGGAAGTCGATGCGCTCGTTCAGGCGCTTCCAGGGATCGGAATTGGCCACGATCTCTCCGCAGGCCCTGATGTGCGATGCCTTCATCGGCGCGATCCTGAAGGCGTCCCGCTTCATGGACAGCCTCCTGACAGGCCTTTCAATGCAGCGAAGACCTCCCGCGCCTGGAGCTCGGTCTCTTCCCGGCTGCCGGTATTTTCGATCACGTAATCGGCATGCAGCCGCTTTTCCCGGAGCGGCATCTGGCTCCGGATCCGGGCAACGGCCTGCTCGGGGGGAAGGCCGTCCCGCTCCATGACGCGGTGCAGCTGCTGCGCCTCGTCGGCGTAGACCACGACGACCTTATCGATCTGCTTATGATAACCGGTCTCGATCAGGAGCGCGGCGTCCAGCACCACGATGCAATCGGGTTCCTGCGAGGACAGGTGTTTCACCCGGGCCGCGTAAGCCTCGAAAACCCGGGGATGAAGGCAGCGGTTCAGCCACGCGCGCTCCGCCTCGTCATTGAACACGATCTCTCCGAGCTTTCTGCGGTCTATGGCCCCCCCGGGGAGACGGATACGTTCTCCGAAATGGGCGAGCACATCGCGCCACGCAGGCTGGTCCTTCGCAAGAAGGTCATGGACGACCTTGTCGGCATCGATCACATGGGCGCCCAGGTCACTGAAGACGCGTGCGACGAGGCTTTTCCCGCTTGCAATTCCGCCGGTGAGTCCTATGGTGAGCATGATCAACCCGTCGTACGGTGAAGGTACCCTGCGGCCGTTCACGGGAGCAGGGCGTACCCCTTCCGGGCCAGCAGCGTCAGGACGTGAACCGTGTGCATTATACCATGTACGAGGAAATCGAGAAAGCCGTTCTTTTTGGCGAGCAGCAGATGGATGAGCAGCGCCATGAAGACGACGTTGAACAGGTAGATCAGGGGATAGGAGAAGAGGGCCCCATGCTCCCTGATGTCCTTCTGGTCCGTCTGCAGGAAGATGGCCGTCAGCGCAACGTGGAACGCGAAGGTGGCTCCGGCGAAGAAAACGAAAGCCGACGCGGCGGCCCTCGCCTCCGCCGCGGTCATGAGACCGTAGAGCACCATGGTCAGGAACGTGTAGAGCGGAAAGAAGTACGGCGCCAGCGTGATCAGGAAGTTCGACTTGGTGACGGTGACCTGGCCGCCCCGTTCGCTCGCGCGGAAGGCCTTGACGGACCCGCCGAAGAGAACGGCGAAGAGCGCATGGGTCAGTTCATGGCCGAACACGTAGGTGAGGATGGGTTTCTTGAAGAGCACATGGACGGCGAGATAGGCGAAGCCGCCGGCGATGAAGTAGTAGGGGACGTCGGCCTTGTAGGGGATGGCGAACACGTTTTCCCCCAGTTGCCACGTGAAGCCGAGGCAGAAGGGGAGCAGCGCGAGCCCCAGCAGTATTTTCACGATCCGCTTCAGCATCACCCTACAGGAGGCTGTCGAGCAGGAACCGGGTGAGCAGTTCCGTGTCCGAAAGTCTGTCCAGGAGCTCCTTTTTTTCGCCGATGAAGCCCGCGTCCGCCACGTAGGCCGTCTCGCGGTAAAGGACCGAATCGAGATACAGTTCGGCGTTCATCGCCCTGAGGTCCTTTTCGTACTTGATGGCTCCGACCAGGCCGTGGGGGTCGGGACCGTTGTCAGCGGTCCTGGTGATCCGGTAGCCCGGCTCGAGTTCGAAGGAGGGTTTATCCGCGGTGATCAGGGTAAGGAGGTTCCCGTCCAGCGTGATCTTGCCTTCGCTGATCAGGGCGTCAAGGATAGCCTGAGAGAAGAATATCTTTTGCATAGGTGTCGCGGCAGGCGTGTGCTGACCGCATCGCCGGATCCGGCTGTCCGGCCGCTGCCTTTCAGTTCGTTTTCTGCATCCGGAACAGAACAAACAGGGAAGCCGACGCAAAGAGGAAGTTCGCCAGCCATGCCGACTCGAAGGGCGGCAGAGCGCCCGAACGGCCGAGCGCCGTTCCAACGCTCGACAGGCCCCAGTAAAGAAAGGCGATCAGGATGGCGAAGGCGACCCCCCTGCCGAACCCGCCGCTCCTGACCTTCTGGAGGGAAAGCGGCGTCGCGATCAGGACCATGAGCATGCTTGAAAGCGGGAAGGCAAGCTTGTTGTGGAGGTCCACTTCATACCGGGCCGCCTTGTAGCCGCTCGTCTTGAGCCGCTTCACGTACTCCCACAGCTCTGCAAAGTTCATTTCCTCCGAGCTTTTCACGATCATGCCCAGGTCCTGGGGGCTGTCCACGATGTTGTAGATCTCCCCGTCGGCGCTCTGCTCGGATGCCCCGTCATCGGAAAAAATATATTTATGGCTGTTCTGGAACCGCCAGGCACCGTTCTGCCATAGCAGGCTTGCCGCGGTGATCCGCTCCCGGACCGAGTAGTCCGGGCTCATCTTGTAGATGTTGAGCCCGATCATCTCGGTGTGTTCGGGCGTTATCAGGTCGATGTTCGCGATACTGTTGTCGGGCCCCCGGAGCCAGAGTTTCCGCTGCTGGAACACGACGCGCTGCTGCTTCTTTTCGATCTCCACGCTCTTGATGAAGTTCGCCCGGGCCGTATAGCGCGGCATGACGAACTCGTTGTTGAGGAAGCCGAAGGCCGAGATCAGGACGCCGCCGGCGACCACCGGCGCTATGATCGAGAACAGGCTCACGCCGCTGGCGCGCATGGCGATGACCTCATTATGCCGGGACAGGTTGCCCAGCGACAGGAGGGCGGCAACGAGCGCTGCGATCGGAAGGGCGGACGATGCCATGGCGGGAATGCTGTAGAAAAAGTAGGAGATAACCTGGCCGAGGGTCGCCTTGTTGTTGATAAAGTTGTCCGCTTTCTGCAGGAAGTCCATGCAGACGGAAAGAACCAGGATCCCGGTCAGGATCGCAAGGAAGATCCGGGCGAATTCTCCGAATATGTGGCGGCTGAGCAGTCTCATTGTGAACCGTCAGGCAAGCTTCTTCCTCTGCTCCTTGAGGCGGTGATATGCGTTTGCCATGCCGCCCAGAATACCGAAGTCCAGTTCCCGGCCCTTCTTGAAGACCAGCAGTCCACCCGCAATGGTCATCAGGGCGTTCGGCATCCAGTAGGCAACGGCAGGCGAGAGCCTTCCGGTGTTGGCAAGGTTTGTGCCGCTCGCGAGCAGGATGTAATAGACCAGGAAAACGAGCAGGGCAACGACGATGCCGGCCGACTTGCCGGACCGGGACCGCCGGATGCCGAGGGGCGCGCCGATGAGCCCGAAAAGCACGCAGGCAAAGGGGAGCGAGAGCCTCTTGTGAAGTTCGCTCTCGATGTCCACAGCAGGTTTGCCCGCTGCGCGGGTCCGCCGCAGGTCCCGGTACAGCTCGAGACTCCCGATCTCGTCGAATTCGCGATTCCCCGGTCCGTTCAGCAGCAGGACGTTGCTGATATCGAGGTGCAGGCTGCCCGAATCGAACGCCATGGTCGAATAGGTCCCCTCCTCGCGGGGAAGGACGTAGACGGAGCCGTTCGTCATGGCCAGGGTAACCTTCAGGGATGCGGGATCGGCAATGAGCCTGCCGCGGCGTGCGGCGATCGCGTAGGGTTCCTTTGCCGAACGTTCGTCCGAGATGAATATGCCTTCCATGTTGTCGACGGATTCCATCTTGTCCACGTAGATGACCTTGCCGTCGAAGGTGCTGCTGAACACGCCGGGCTCGACGCCGACCAGCGCGCGGGACTTGATGATATTGAAAAGGTGGATCTTGAGGGCGTGGTTGGCCTCGGGCGCGACGACCAGCGCCAGCCAGGCCGTAAGGATGAATGCCGCCGTCGCGAAGAACAGGGCCGGACGGATCATGTTGTAGAGGCTGATCCGGGATGCCTTCATGGCCGTGATCTCCGAGTCGGAGCCGAGGCGGGAGAACGCCGTGAGCGTGGCCACGAGGAGCGACATGGGAATGGTGAGGACAAAAAAACCGGGCAGAATATAACCGATGAGGGCGACAATGGAACCGACGGTGACGCCCTTGGCGATCACGAGTTCGGCGAGCCGGAACATCTTCTGCAGGAACAGCACGAGGGTGAGCGCCGCCATGCTCAGAAGAAAGGGCGTGACGATCTCGGCGAGGATGTAGCGGTCCAGTATGCGGATCCTGAACATTCTATCTTCTGAGCTCCTCGAGGATATTTTGCTCGATCTTGTTCAGGTCGAAATAGTCCTTTTCGAGCTCCTCAACATAGAACCGGTCGAGTCCGCTGTTCAGCAGGAAGTCCTCGCGCACGCGGTTGTCGCGGGAAACGATGATGTGCGGGAGCAGGTTGTTCAGGTAGAAGGATTCCTTCCGTATGTCGAGGATGATCTCCTCGAACACGCTGTGCGGGACCGGCGTCTGAACGATGCCCTTGGCCTGGAGCTCGCGGTTCAGGTCCTGGATGAAGATCTCCTGGTCGTCCTTCGAGTTGAGCTCGGCGTAGATGCTCTTGAAGCGGTCCTTGATGTAGCGGTGGATGGACGTGTACAGCTTGTCCACCTCGTTGATCTGCGACAGGCTGGAGGCGACCTCCCGGTACGTCGCATTGCCGGCCTTGATCTCCAGCAGCCCCCGCCCGAGGATCTCGACCTTTTTCCGCCCGTACCGGGTGAGGTAGCGGTTTGCCAGAAGGTTCTCGATGAAGAGTTTGCGGAACAAATCGGCATCGATCTCGTCGAAGATCTCCTTGTTCCCTGACAGGCTCCGGATGTTGTCCTCGCTCAGTGCGGAGTTCTCCATGAAGGCAAGGTTGTTGACGGTGGTCGCGGCGCTGTCGTACCGGTCGAAATAGGTCAGGATATGGCTCATGGCCTCCATGACCGACATGTCGTTGGTGTCGCGCGCGTGCTCGTCGCAGGCCCGGACCGTGTCGAGCAGGAGGCTCTCGAATGCCGGATCGCGGTTCATCGTGGACCGCTCCTTGGCCTTCAGAAGCTTGATCAGGTCCTCCGACGAAACCTGTCCCCGGATGCGGTCGGTCCGGAAGAACAGGCCTTCGAAAATGGCCCGTGTGTCGCGGATGTAGTCCGGCTCCTCGAGCTCCACGATGTTCATGTCCTTCAGGAGGAGTTCGTCCAGCGTATCGAAGAGGGTGTGGGGAATGTTGAGCCTGAGGCTAAGGGTCCTGAGGCGGGAAAGCTTGGCCAGCTCCGACGGGCTCACCTCGCCCTTTTCCGAGACGGCGATCAGGATGTCCTTGTACTCATCGACGATCTTCTTGTTCTCGGGAAGCTTGTACATCCCGTCTATCTTGATTCGCTCCTGCTGGTAGGGGAGGATCGTATGCTTTTTCGCGAGCTCATCCAGGGCGCTCATCCCGGCCGTCCCGATGGATTTGCGCTCCGTATAGAGCCGGTTGAAGGTCCGGTAATACTCCTCGTTGTGCCGGTTCACGAGACGGAAGAGAAACACGAGCGCCTTCGGGTCTCCGAGGGCGTCGAAGATCTCGCGGCAGAGCCTGCTGTCATCGTTCGCGCCGACGGTCTCGCTGCGCTTCACCTGCTTGCCGATGGCCCGCAGGATCTCGCGCTGCATGTCCCTGATCTCGCTCTTCTGCGAGGGGTGAATGAAAAAGAAGTAGTTGGAAACGGCATTCCCGGTGAGAAAGACCTGGTCAAAGGACTCTTTTCCCGACGTGGTGTTCGTGAAGGTGATATTATCGTTCCTGTCGGAAAAAGCGCCGTACATCACCAGCCGGTTGGACACGTCCTTGCGCAGGAGGTCCTTCAGCGGCAGGTCAACTCCGAACATGTATTCGCAGAGACTCCCGCCGGTCCCCATGTAGCGCACGCCGTCGGCCTGGATTATGAATTCGTTGCCGCCGGAAAAGAAGCGGTCCCCGTCCGGAAGGCACTCGTAGCAGTATCGGCTGCTCAGGTCGGCGCCGGAGATGGTCACGTAATAGTCGAGTTTTTCGTTTGCTTTGCCGTGGAGCTTTATTTCGTGGATCATACGGCACGTATTATAACAGATGGCCCTGTATTTTCAAAATGAAAAGTGGCTTTCGTGCAGCAACAGGGCCTCTGCTGCGGATTCGCCGCGGCAGGGGGGGCCGCTCCGCGGACCGTCTCGAAAAGGTCCTTGCCCTGTCCTCGCCAAGTGAGGTATAATCCCGTCTGTCAGCAATCGGGCAGCGGGTGCAGGCGGCTGCCCGTCAGGGCAGGAGCGGGCTATGAGTCAACGGCCGGCAGAGGGAACGATGGGTAAGGCTGCGAAAAAAGTTGTGGTCCTGGCAATGCTCGGCGCGGCAGTCGGCATGCTGCTTGTTTTCCTGGTCCTGGCCAAGGGAGGTTCGAAGGCTTCGAAGATCGTCGCAGAAGGGGACCGCGCCCCGGAATTCACGCTTCCTGCCCTGGACGGCCGGAAGGTCGGGCTCGCGGATTTTCGCGGCAAGGTTGTGATGGTCCACTTCTGGGCCACCTGGTGCCCGCCCTGCGTTGAAGAGATCCCGACGCTGGACAGGCTGCTCCGTACCATGGCCGGCACTGACTTCATCATGCTGCCGGTGAGCGTCGATGAAGGGGGAGCGGAGTCGGTCAGGTCCTTTCTGGAGCGGAACAGGCTCACCCTGCCGGTCCTGCTCGACCCGGGCCACGAGACCGCGAACCGTTATGGCACCTTCAAGTTCCCGGAAACCTACGTTCTCGACCGCAGCGGCATGGTGAAATACAAGGTGATCGGCCCGAGGAACTGGGATGATCCGGTCACGATACAGGCGCTCCGTGACCTTGCGGCCGCGAATTAGCACGCCAACCGTTCAGCAGAACCGAAGCGGAGGGTTACCATGTCTGATACGATCGTCACGGCTGTCATCCTGATCGCGCTGCTTGTCGCGGTCATCTGGTTCAATCGCACCATCGGGTGGGGCTGAGCCGCGGATGAAGATCCCCTCTGTAGAGGGGAGAAACGCGACCGCCGCGAATCCAAAAGCGAGGAGAAGAAGTAGCCTTCCGCGATGAAAAAGATCTTTTTCGCAGGGCTCGGCATCATAGCGCTCTGCGCCGTGGTCCTTGCCTGCTGGGCCCTCCTGGCCCTTTCCCATCTGCCCGACGTATCCAAGCTGAAACACTACCGACCCGCAGCGGCCTCCGAGGTGCTGGACCGTGAAGGACGGCTCCTGACTGAGTTCTATGACGGGAGGTACCGGATCTGGGTGCCCATCGCCTCGCTGCCGGATATCGTGATCCAGGCCGTCGTGATCGCGGAGGACGACACCTTCTTCGAGCATAAGGGCGTCAACTACAAGGCCGCCTGGGACGCGCTGGTCCTCGACGTACAGAGGCGGCGGTTCGCGCGGGGCGGGAGCACGATCACGCAGCAGATGATCAAGAACGTCCTGCTTACGCGGGAGAAGACGCTGACCCGGAAGCTCCAGGAATACATCCTGGCCCGCAGGGCCGAGGAAGTGCTGACGAAGCGACAGATCCTCCAGATCTACCTGAACGAGGTGGAGTGGGGGGACAACCTGTACGGCATCGAGGCCGCGAGCCGCTACTATCTCGACAAACACGCTTCGGAGCTGTCCCCCGCTGAAGCTGCGCTGCTCGCCGGCATGCTTCCCAGTCCGCGCTATTATAACCCCTTCAAACGCCCGGACAATGCAAGAAAAAGGCGGGATCAGGTGCTGTTCAACATGGCCCAGGCAAGGATCATTACCGACGACGTATATCAAGCCGCGTTGCAGACGCAGCCGGTCCTCAGGCAGCAGGCTGCCGGCAGGTTCACCTTCACTGCTCTCGAAGCAACGCGCGCCAGGCAATGCTCCGACGCGGTTCTGGAACAGATCCTGCTCCGGTTGTTCGGGGACCAGAATGTGTACCGCGGCGGGTTGACGATAAGAACCAGCCTCGATCGGGGCCTGCAGGGTGAAATGAACCGGCTGGAAGATGCATCGGAACATCCTTCAGCACCAGACCGGGTCACCGTCGTCCGACAGGGCGATCAGATACGGGCGCTCCTCTGTTCCGCGGGGAAGGAAATGAGTGTCCGTGAAAGGCTTGAGAGCGCCGGTTTGCCCGGCCTGGATTATGAGGTGGCATCCGTGTCAACAGAGGAAGTAACGCGCGAACAGATCATACAGTCCGTTGAAGGGGAAAAGAAGAAGTAGAGCATTCGGAATCATCCGGGCAACGGTCCGGACGCATGGGGCGTACCGGCGGCGGAAAAAACGGGAGAGAATTGAACGATGACTGCTCCGCGGATCTTGATTGTAGAGGATGAGGTCCTGGTTGCGACGGACCTGAAGAACAGGATCACGCACTTCGGCTATGAAGTCATTGATGCGGTTTCTTCGGGAGAGGCCGCCATCGCTCGGGTCGCCGCGCAGAATCCCGATATTGTGCTCATGGATATCATGCTGAACGGGGTCCTGGACGGGATCAAGACAGCCGAGGTGATACGAAAGCGCTTCAGCATCCCGGTGATTTATCTCACGGCGTTTTCCGAAGAAAAAATATTTCAGGAGGCAAAGATCACCGAGCCTTATGGCTATGTCATCAAGCCGTGCAATGACCGGGAATTGCACATCGCCATCGAGGTCGCGCTGTACAAGCATAAAGTGGATTCAGAAAAAGAGGATCTCATCGCGAAGCTTCAGAACGCCCTTGCCACGATCAGCACGCTGCACGGGATCCTGCCTATCTGCTCGTCCTGCAAAAAGATCCGCGACGACAAGGGCTCCTGGCAGCAGATCGAGTCCTACATCCGGGAGCATTCGGAGGCTGAATTCACGCACGGGATCTGCCCCGACTGCGTGAAGAAGCTCTATGACCCTGGTGAGCAATGATGCCCCCCGTCTCCCGGGAACGTACGACGGACGTCGTCAATGTTTTCGTTCCTGCACCGAGACAATTGTCCTGATGTGGACACTCGCCGGAGAAGTTAAAAGACACCGGTAAGGATGAGGCCGCCCGCTCCCGCACCCGTGAAGTGCATGGAGCAGAAAGCCCGATCTTTTCGAATCTCTCTGCCCCGCGATCAGAACTCGATGTTCGGCCTCAACAGGAATTGAAAACCCGTTCCCTCTCCCGTCGCAAGCGCCCCCGTGTATGTTTTCGCCGACTCCCACACAAAGCCCGCGGCAAGCGACAAGGCGATCTGTCTGTTCTCGATCGGCCATTTCTTGTCCACGTAAGAATAATGCCTTATGGGCGCAAAGGTCTTCCTTTCCAGGTCTATTGTGTATTCAAACCCGCTGTTGTACAGCAGCGAGGATCCTTGAGGCCTGTAATCCAGCCTGCTCCTCCTGACGGAGAGGTACAGGATGTCGGTGACGTCAGGGTTGCCATGGAGCTTGGTCCCGATGCGAAAACTTCAGCTCAGTTTCTTGACCGGTGATTTCCGGTCCCCCTTCATCTTCCATTCGATCTCCCGCCAGCGGTCACGGATCATCGTGTTGTTCTTGATATGATAATTGCCCGCGCTGAACAGGTAGCCGCTGTAGCCGTTTCCCTTGATGTCCCCGCTGCCCGAAATGTCGAAGGCGACCACGTTCCCCGCAAGGAGCGAGACTGCCCAGGGCTCTTCGAACCCGGCGGTCAGGGCCTGGATCCAGTTGAAGCTGCCTGAGATCTGGGCGTCCTCGTACAGTCCCGGATCGTGTTTCTTCACATACACGCCCAGATAGGGCATGGGGTTGACGCTTCCTTCGAGCACGATGAACCGCGGCAGGACGGCCGCGCGGGAGAGGAGGGTCCCATAGATCTCCGACTCGGTCCTTTCGCCGATGTAGGGGATGGGTTCTTTCGTCAGCGCGAGGATCAGTTCCACGTCCGTGTAATAGGCATCGGGTTCGAATTCGAACTTGATGCGCTGGAAGTTTTCCGGGAGCAACGGCTGATCCTGCGCCGGGCCGCCCTCGGCCGTTTGGGTCCGTGCGGTCAGGGGAAAAGCGAGCAGCAGAACAAGAGCTACGGTCAGCGCCGGGAGGATCGGTGAGGTATTTATCATACAGCGGGGCGCGAGGGCCCTGTCAGGCAGGATAGCACAGAACCGGGGACAGGTGAATTGCAAAGATCGCCCGGAAGGCTGAGGAGGCAGGGGAAGGGGCGCCCAGTGCGGGCGCCCTGAACGACGGTTAGACCAGCGCCGCCTCTTCCCGGAGACGCACCGACACAACGCGGGAGCACCCGGGCTCCTCCATGGTGATGCCGTACAGCGCATCGGCCGTTTCCATGGTCCGCTTGTTGTGGGTGATCGTGATGAACTGGGAATGCTCGCTCATCTTCCGGATGAGGCGGGTGAACCGCGTGACGTTCGCCTCATCGAGCGGGGCGTCCACCTCATCGAGCATGCAGAAGGGGCTGGGCTTCACCAGGAAGGCCGCGAAGAGCAGGGCGATCGCCGTGAGGGCACGCTCGCCGCCCGAGAGCAGGGCGATGCTCTGGAATTTCTTCCCCCGGGGCTGCGCGATGATCTCGATGCCCGATTCCAGGATGTTTGCCTCGTCGAGCAGCACGAGCTCCGCCTTGCCGCCCTCGAACAGCAGGGAGAAGACCTCACGGAACTTCACCTGGATCGCGTTGAAGGCCTCGCTGAAGAGCTCCTTCGTTTCCCCGTCGAGCTTCGCAATGGTGGCCCTGAGATTGCTGATGGACTCGTTGATGTCGTTCTGCTGGGTGGTCAGCAGATCATACCGCTCCTTCAGCTCGTTGTACTCCTGGAGTGCGTCGACGTTGATGGGGCCCATCTGGTCGATCTTCTGGCGCAGCTCGTCGAGCGTGAGCCGGGACTCCTCCAGGTTGACCTCGAACCGGCCCAGGTCCTGGACCACGGTTTCAAGCTCGGCGTGGTACGTGGTCCAGATATGGTCCTTCAGATGCTCGATCTTCAGCCGGAGCTCGGTCCGTTTTACTTCTATTGCCGAGAGCTTCTTCTGCGCGGCCTCGATGTCGTGATGCACCTGCCGCGCCTGTTCCTCGGCGGCATGGAGCACTTTCATCGTTTCGGCGTGGACCTCCTGCCTTGACACGAGGACCCGCCGCTCCGCCTCCAGGACCTCGATGTGACCTTTGATCTCGGCCTCGGCGTGCACGATCGCCGCTTCCAGCTCGGCGAGCTTCGACGCGATCTCGGTGATCTCCGCCTCGCGTTTCAGGCGCCGTTCCGCGAGCTCGCCTCCGGTCTGCACCAGGGCTGCCATGCTCCGGACGGCGGATGACTGTTTTTCCTGCAGCGCCGTCATTTCCATCCTGAGCTCGGTGATGGCAGCGCGCGCCGTCTCCAGTTCTTCTTTCCTGACCGTCAGCTCTGCCTGGAGCGCTTCGATGCCCGCCTGGGCGTTCGCATGGCCCGCTTCGAGCACCCTGAGCTGCTCCGAAGTCTGTTCGATGCCCGCGTTCAGTTCCTGCCGGAGGGCTGTCCTGCCCGACGCCTCGGTCTCCAGGGCCCCGATGCGCGCCCTGGACCGGGCGATCTCCTCACGGACGGTCGCGTTGTCCTTCTCCCGGTTGACGAGGTCGATCTCCATGCGATGAACCTGCTGCGAAAGCCCGGCCTCGATGCCCGTGTCCGACGCGATCGACGACTCCAGGGTGGCAAGCTCCTCTGCGAGCGCAGCCGCGGACTTCGTCAGCGCCGCCACTTCCTGTTCGAGCGCCTTGATCTCGCGCCGCTTGGTCAGCATGCCGGTGCCGCTTGCCTCGACGGTCCCTCCCGTGACAGCTCCCCAGGGGTCCACAATCTCCCCGGAAAGGGTCACGACGGTCTTGTCGAAACCATCCTTGTTCCAGAGGTACAGGGCCGTGTCCATGGTGTCCACGAGGACCACGTCCCCGAGCAGGTATTCCGCGACGCTGCCGTATTCCTCGCTGCATTTCACCACGCTGAGCGCAGACCCGATGACGCCCGCGTGGCCGTTCTTGATGAAGGGTTCGGATTTTACCGGACGAGGGGTCCGGGGAATGAACGTGCTTCGTCCGCCGCTCCGGGTTTTCAGGTAATCGATGGCCTTGAGCGAGTCGGACTGGGAGCCCACCACGACGGACTGCAGGCGGTCGCCGAGCACGGCTTCAATGGCCACTTCGTACCGGGGCTCCGTAGCGATCATATCGGCGACCAGCCCGTGGATCGTTCCGAGGCGCTCCTGTTCGGAGGCCTCTTTCCGCGCGGACATCACGGTCCTGACGCCCTTTTGATAGCCCTCGAGGCTCTGCTCCAGTTCGACGAGCGAACGCAGCCGGGACCCCTGCGCGGCTTCCCGATTCCTGGTCTCGTTGAGGTCGGCCTCGAGCTTTTTCTTCTTCGCCGAAGCCTTTTCCAGCCTGGCGGCAACATTGCTGCGCTCTTCCTGGGCGGCGTTCCTCTGCGCGGCAATATCTTCCCGTTCGCGCTCCTTGTCAGACAGGAGTGCCGTGAGTTCGAGGAGCTTCCTCTCGATTTCCTGCTTTTCGCTGATGCCTTTGCCGTCCTGTTCGTCGAGCTGCCCGATGCGCGACTGCAGGTTCGCGATCGCGGACTTTTCTGCGGCGGCGGATGCCAGGGCGTTCATGATCCCGGCCCGGGCCTCGTCGAGGGAGCGCTCCTTCTCTCCGAGCCCCCGCGAGAGGTTTTCCAGGTGGTCATTCCGGTCGCCCAGGAGGGCGTTCTTTTCACTGAGGGCTCCCTCGAGGGTTTTGTTCTCCTGGTCGAGGAGGGTCTTCTGCTCCGCGATGCGCGATGTTTCCTGCTTCAGATAGTCGAGGTCTGCCACATCCCGGCCCCGCTGTTCCGTGAGCGAGGCGATCTGGCTCCGGGACATCTCGACGCGATGTTCGGCACGGCTGAGCGCGCTTTCAACTTCGTGGATCCGCCGCTGGAGGGACGACAGCTCGTGCTCGGCCGACGTGGCGTCGGCCCTCGTCTCCTCAATGGTCGACTCGACCCGGCCGAGCGACGCGTGCAGCCCGGTCACCTGGTCCTCGAGCTGTTTGAACTCCTCCGAGGAGGCGGTCCACTCGCTCCCCAGGCCCGAGTACTCCACGGACGCCAGGCGGAATTCGAGGTCCTTCATCTCCAAGCGCAGCCGCTGGTACCGCTCGGCCTTCTTGGCCTGCCGGTCGAGGGAGTTGACCTGGCGCCTGACCTCCGTAATGATGTCATTCACACGGAGCTGATTCTGCTGGGTCGATTCCAGCTTGGAAAGGGCCTCCTGCCGGCGGGCCTTGTACTTCATGACACCGGCGACCTCTTCGAAGAGGAACCGCCGGTCCTGCGGCTTCGAGGACAGGATCTGGTCAACCTTGTCCTGTTCGATGATCGCGTGGATGCGGGCTCCGACGCCTGCGTCCATCATCAGGTCGCGGATGTCCTTGAGGCGGCAGGGTATCCTGTTGATGAGGTACTCGCTCTCGCCGGACCGGTACAGACGGCGGGTGATCTCGATCTCCTCGTAATGCCCGAATTCCTGCGAGGCAAGCTTCCCTCCGACGTTCGAGAGCCTCAGGGTCACCTCGGCCATGCCGAGGGGCTTGCGGTTCTCGCTTCCGTTAAAGATCACGTCCTCCATCTTGTCGCCGCGCAAATGTTTTGCGCTCTGCTCGCCGAGGACCCACCGGATGGCGTCGGACACATTGCTTTTGCCGCACCCATTGGGACCGACGATCGCGGTCACGCCAGGCTGGAAGACGACGGTGGTTTTATCGCCAAAGGATTTGAAGCCGATCATTTCGAGGGTCTTGAGCTGCATAAGCCTCCCTTGGAAAAGAGACATCACTCTATAGATTACGCGAACAAAGGCGGGGAGAGGAGCGTTTGCCGACTACGCAGGTTTATAGCACATGAGGCAGGTTTTGTAAAGGGAAAAATACAAGGTAAAGTGCTTATTTTATATCTCTATACAATATATTGTGGTAGGGATGGTGCTATATTTCCCGCTCCATAAGGCGTTTAAGCCCTATTTTCATGGGTAAAAGAAGCGCCAGAACATTGACCGCCAGGACGAGGAGGAAAGAAGATCCTATGAGAACCCACCCCGAAGGAGGTATGTGGCCCCTGAAGCTTTGGGCCGCAAAGATGCGGTACACGGGCCATGCCTCGAGCACGACAACGGACCCTATGAACAGCATAGCCGCCAGCATGTAGACGATGCCGCCGAAGCCCGTCGGGATCTGTGCTGCATTCTCATACCTGAACCGGGGAAAAGCGGCACCGAGCCCCACGCCAAGGGACGTGATGCCGAATGTCATCAGGAAGACCGTGACGACGCCGATGCCCATCATGAAGGGCGTGACCTTGAGCAGCGAGTTTGAGAGGATGATCAGTATCTCCGACAGCAGGAGCAGGGGGATCAGGCTGCTCCAGAACTTTGCCCAGAGGAAATCGGTGATAGAGAGGGGGGCGGACCGGATGATCCAGAAGGCCGCTCCTTCGAGGCTCACGGCGGGGAACACGAAGCGGACCGCGATCGCCGTGGTCACGAACCCGACCATCCCGAGGTTGAGGAACGAGATCAGGTTCTGAAGATAGAAACTCGGCATCTGGGCGCGCTCGAAGGGCAGCAGCTTGAAGCTGTAGATGTAGACGACCATGAGCGCGACGAGCAGAAAGAGCTGCGACCATTGCGAAGTGTCCCGGAAAAAGAGCTTCGCGTCCTTGAGCACGATAGACCGCATCTTTCCGGGAAAGGGCAGGGATATCAGCGAAAAAAAACGGTCGGCTGCGCGCGACCGGGACAGGGCGGCCCTCCTGCCCTCCTGGGACCGGGACCAGCTCGCGTAGTAGACCCTGTTGCAGACCCATTCCCCGATGACGACGCCGGCGCCGGCCGTGCTCCAGAGCATGAGCAGGTAGAACAGAACGTCCCCTTTCGCAGAGCGGAGCAGGGGAGCCAGGACTTCCTCGGCCCACTCGTTCGGCAGCAGCGGAGAAACGGGCCCCCGCATGGCGGTGAGGTACTGCACGAGCGTGGGGAAGGCGTCGGGGTCAACGAGCTTCTCCGGCCTCAGCATCCGGAACAGGATGTAGACGGCCACGAAGAAGAGCAGTCCGAGCAGGACCAGGACATCCTTTGCCCTGCGCGCGGGGAACGCGCTCACGAGCAGCATGGTGATGCCGATGCCGATCGCGGCCGGGATCATCAGAAAAGGCACGAGTGCAAGGACGAGCCCTGCATAGTAGGCCGCGGAGGCCTTGAAGACCGCGCCGTAGGCGATGAACACGGGAAGTCCGTAAATGAGCGTCATCCACGACGAGTCGGCAATGGTTTCGACGAACTTCGCCCGATAGACGGTCCCGATCGGGACGGGTGAGGAGAGCAGGATATCGAGCTCGCCCGAGAGGTAGAAGGTCGAAAGGGAGGTGACGACGTTGCTGAAGACCAGGATCGAGAAGAAGGCGATCAGGACCATGGAGAGCAGCCGGATCGCAAGCAGGTCTCCGAGACCTTCGATCGTCCGGAAATAGGAGAGGACCTTGAACGAAACGCCGAACAGGAAGGCCCAGAACGCCAGTCCGAGCAGCGCGAGGATGACGCTCTTCAGGCCGTCGCCGGGCGCCAGGCGGCTGAAGCGATTCTTGATGCCATGATATCGTGGTGTCAGGAGGAACATATGCTCTCTTCCGGGCCTAACGCTGGATCTGCTCGTCTCCGCCGGTCAATCGAAGGAAGACCGGCTCCAGATGGCTGTCGGGCATGCTTGCCATCCGGGCCAGGTCCTCGACGCTGCCCTGCGCGATGATCCCGCCCCTGTTGATGATGGCGACCCGCGTGCACATCTGCTCCACGATCTCGAGGGTGTGCGTGGACATGAACACGGTCACGCCGGTGGCCGCAAGGTCCTTGAAGATGTCCTTGACGAGGCGGGCACCGCGCGGATCCAGGCCGACCATGGGTTCGTCCACGACCAGTACTTTCGGACGATGGAGCAGGGCGGAGGCCATCACGAGCCGCTGCTTCATGCCGTGGGAGAAATTCTCAACGAGTTCATCGGCCCATTCGTTCAAGCCGAACAGATCGAGCAACTCGGCGATCCGGGGTTTGGGGTCTTTCATATCATACAGCGTAGATACGAAGTACAGGAACTCCGTAGCCGTCAGCTTCTCGTAGAGAAAAGGCCTGTCCGGGATGAAGCCGGTTATGAACTTTGCCTTGAGGGGCTGCCGCTGGACATCGTAGCCGCCGACGAGGGCGCTGCCGCCTGTGGGCTGGAGCAGGCCGGCGATCATCTTGATGGTTGTGGTCTTGCCGGCGCCGTTCGGGCCCAGGAAGCCGAACACCTGGCCTTCGGGCACTTCGAGGTCTATGCCGTTAACGGCGGTAAGCGTTCCGTACTGTTTGGTTAGGTTGATGAGTTTGATCATGGTTTTTTTATTTTAGGCGAATGACCGCATATACGATGACAGAAACCTCGCGAGCTTTGTTCACACCGGGCGATGCCGCTAGGCCCGTCGAGGTTTTCGCTTCTCTGATGAAAGCAGGGCTTCGGTTATAATAGCTGGGTGTGAGGCATATCCGCGCCCGCCTGTCCCCGCGTTATCGCAAGAGCGGGGGGGCAACAGCAGGGGATGTTCATCCGTCGTACAGATGTTTTATTGATATTCCAGAACCTCCACCTTCAGTTTTCCCACCAGCTTAAGAATATCCGGCTGCCGGTCGAGATCGCCGGTCACGAACCGGATATGGGTAGCGTCGGCAGGGAACTGGTTGAACGTCGGGTCCACGGCAACCCATTGTCCGAGCCATACCTCGGCCCAGGCATGGTAATAGAACCCGTCGCGCAGATACACGATCCCGGAGGCGAGCCGCGTCGGGATGCCGGCAGACCTCGCGAGGGCGGCATAGAGCGTGGCGTGTTCGTTGCAGTCGCCGACGAGCGAATTCAACACATCGAGCGCGCTCGGAATGCTGATCACCGGCTTTTTTCGTACCGCGTTGTAGACCCATTCGTTCAATTTTCTGGCTGCTTCCCGGGCGTTCCTCTCGCCTTCCAGGATCTTCACTGCCTGGTCCCTGATCCTCGCATCATCGCTCTGGATAAGGGCGGTCGGCCGAAGGGCGTCGGCGAGATCGTTTCCCCGGTACGGCAGGTCATACCCCTCGATTGTCGAAGGGACACGGATATCAATGATGCTCCCCTCCAATCGCTGCCGGTCGCCATCGAGCGTAAAGCCTCGCAGGGGCGCGTCCGTTAGTCTTGCTTTCAGTGAGCGCGTCTGCGGGGAATGCTCGATGGGCTTCGACGGTATCATGACGAGCGAAATGATGTCAACTGCCGGCCCTTTTTTGTCGAGCTTCTTCGCCTCCACCATGCTTTCCCGGAGGAGGACATATCCCAGCGGGCTCTCCTCCTTGAGAGTTTCCCCCTCTTCGGTCATCCACGAATAGGCCTCCAGACCCTGGAAACTTTCCTTGAGCTTGTACACGGTCTGCTCTGCATCCCCGACCTTGATCCGCTCCCGGGCTTCGACACTGATCGCGGCCTCGTCCATATTCATGGTCGCGGGATTGAAGACCGGGAAGCGGTAGTTCCTGCCGGGTTCGAGGCCGAGGAGGACCAGGGCAGGCTTGATGTTCGGCGCGAGGTAGGGCTGATCCTTCAGGCGGATGCGTTCGGTCCGTGTCGTTCCTCCGGTCAGGATGTCCAGGAGCAGTTTTTTACCGACCACGGCTCCTTTGACCGTGATCGTACCGGTGTCCGATTTCATCGAGAAGTCGAAGTACTTGAGCAGGAAGTTCTTCGTGGTGTAGCTGTTAATGACAGTGCTGACCCGCTGAACCGAACCGAGGACCAGGAGATCGAGCTGCGATTCCTCGGTAATGTGGTACGTGTCCGCCTCACTGGTCACCCGGGTATGAGCAAAGCCGATCTTGCGGCCCTGCTGGTAGATGCCGGACCAGTCGTCTCCCGTCCGGACGCCTTCCTCGGTGATGACATCCAGCGCGATGACGGTCGACGGGCGCAGATAGGTCCGCTCGATAAGCAGTCCGAGCATGATGAGCCAGAAAAGGATGATAGTTGTTTTGATCAGTCTGCTCATTTTTCTGCTGCTGGTTATAGCGTGCTGCGTAACAAAATCTTGCGTAATGGTAACCGTAATCGGTCTTGTTGTCAAATACACGGAAATAGTCCGACAGCTACCGCATATATCCTCGTAATTTCAGTCGTATACGAGAAGTTTTGCCTTGACTTTCAAGTCCCTGTGCTCTATAGTAAGCACCAGTATGCACCGTAGAGGAGGCGTTTATGACGAAAGCAGATATCATCTCAGAGGTTTTTGATAAGGTCGGCCTTCCCAAGCAGGATGCGGAAGAGCTTGTTGAGATGATTCTGGATTTGGTAAAAGATACGCTAAAACAGGGGGAAACGGTCAAACTTTCCGGGTTCGGGAACTTTGTGGTGCGCAAGAAGAACTCCCGCAAGGGACGCAACCCAAAAACCGGCCAGGAGATCGAGATTACCCCGAGGAAGGTCGTGAGCTTCAGGCCAAGCATGATCTTTAAAGAGCATGTCATTGAATCTCCAGCACAAACCGAGTAAGCTCTTTTACCGGATCGGTGAGGTAAGCCGAATTACAGGGCTGGAACCCTACGTTCTTCGCTACTGGGAAACCGAATTTCCTCAAATAAAGCCTGACAAGGGCGGCTCAAAACAGCGTCTTTACAAACAGAAGGATGTCGATACGATCCTTCAGATCAAACAGATGCTTTATAAGGATGGATTCACCATAGCCGGAGCCAGAAGAAGATTGAACAACAGGGGCGGGCAGGAAAATATCGGCGCGGTTCTGGAGACGGCAAAGAAGGAACTGAGGGAGATACTGGAGATACTCAAGTAAGACTGTTCATTATTGATTGAAGCATAGCTCGTTCATAAGTAATATTTCCTTTCTGGTTGTATTGCATTGTTTTACATCGGGGCGTGGCGCAGCCTGGTAGCGTACTCGCTTGGGGTGCGAGTGGTCGGCCGTTCAAATCGGCTCGCCCCGACCATTTTATGAGCCCATAACTCATGCGAGTTATGGGCTTTCTCTTTGTCTGTTTCTGGTGAGCCGCATGGCGCGGCCAAAAAGAGCCAGAGCGTCCCCGGGAGGGCAATAGGAGAAGCGGCATTGAGCTGCGGCGGGTGATTTCTACGAAGAGTACCGAAGGAAATATTCCGGTCATGCCGGGATGACGGGCCTATACAAAAACCGGTAATACGAACGTGTCTTTGTCTTCAGAGGCTGAGTCTCAAATTGCAATCCACGGTTCACGCGGCGTCCTTCTTCTCCGAGCCTCTCATCCTGGCTTCGACATATTCCTTCAGGGCCACCGCGTTATTATAGCGCTCCTCCTTTGAACCATAGAGCAGCGTTATTGTGCCTTTCCGAGCGGTGCTCGCGATCCGGTCGACCAGGTCCTTGTTCCGGTCCAGCTCCTTGAAAAACCGTTTTTTGAACTCAATCCACTTCCCGGGGTCATGACTGAACCACGACCTGAGCTCGGTGCTGGGAGCCACATCCCTGATCCATTCATCGATGCGGCTTCCTTCTTTTTTCAGCCCTCTCGGCCAGAGCCGGTCAACGAGTAATCGCCTACCATCGGTATGCGACGGCGGGTCATAGACGCGCTTGATCTTCACCATGGCGGTGGCCTCTACGCAGTACCTTAGGAAAAGTCTCCGGTCAGGCGCCGGTTCCCTGCCCATGAAACGCGCCGGGAAAAGTGCCGTCAAGCTTCGCGGGTTTCTTTCAGGCCCGGCACGTCTGCAGCGAGAACCCTCGCTTATGAGAGCAGGGGCCGCAGTTCTTCTTCGGGCAACGCCCTGCTGAAAATGTATCCCTGCATCTCATCGCATCCGCAGGAACAGAGCAGATCGACCTGTCTCTCTTCCTCCACGCCCTCCGCAATCACTCCCAGCTTCAGGTTGTGCGCCAGGCAGATCATCGCATTGATGACGGCCTCGTTGTCTGCGGCCGCAGCATCCTGATTCCTGATGAGCGATTCGTCGATCTTGATCTTCTGAATGGGAAGCTTCTTGAGCCAGTTGATCGAGGTGTATCCCGTTCCGAAATCATCGATCGAGAAGCCGACGCCGTGCTCGGCCAGTCTTTTGACCCTCAGCAGGGCGGATTCGACGTTCTGCATGGCCACCGTTTCCGGGAGATCCAGGATCAGAAAATGCGGGTCAAGATCGGTGTCACGCAGAACGCCCAGCACAAGGTCATCAAAGTCGGGGCTCCGGAACTGCCGGGCCGATACGTTCACTGACACCGCAACGGGCCGGCATCCGTCCCGCTGCCACTCCTTGTTCTGCGCACAGGCGGTCCTGAGCATCCACAGGTCGATGGATTGAATAAGGCCACCGTCTTCGGCCAAGGCGAGGAACTGTGGCGGCGCAAGCATACCCAGCGCCGGATGCATCCATCGCACCAGCGCCTCGACGCCGATGACCCTGCGGTTCCGCATGTCCACCTGGGGTTGATAGTACGCCACGAGCTCGCCGGCTCCGATGGCATGGCGGAGGTCGTATTCCAGTTCCCTCCGCTCATGAGACCTGATGTCCAGTGCCGGACTGTAAAAGCGGTATGTATTCCGGCCGCTCTCTTTTGCCTGGAACATGGCCCTGTCGGCGCTTCTGGTCAGGTCATCGATCGTGTCGCCGTCGTTGGGATACAAGCTGATCCCGATGCTGCCCGTGACGTGCAGTTCGTAGTCGTTTATCAGGTAGGGTTCGTTGAATTTCGAGATGATCTTCCCGGCGCTGATCGTGGTGTCCTGCGGACTGCTGATGTCCGGGAGCAGGATATTGAACTCGTCGCCGCCGATGCGAGCGGCCGTATCGCTTTCCCGAATGCAGGTCCTGAGCCTGCGGGCCACGTCCCTGAGCAACCTGTCGCCGATTTCGTGGCCCATCGTATCGTTGACGGTCTTGAATCGGTCGAGGTCCACATACAGCACGGCCAGTTTCTTATGATTTCGTTTTGCGTCCGCCATCTCCACGATGAGCCGCTCGGTGAACAGCAGGCGGTTCGGAAGGTCCGTCAGGGGATCATAGAGCGCCTGCTGCCGGAGCGCCTCCTCATACTGCTTGCGCTCGGTGATGTCGCGGATATGGCACTGGATGAAGCGGGCCCTGTTCACCTGGTATATACTGCTTGCGATCTCCAGGGATATCCGGCGCCCGTCTTTTGTTTCGATAAGCCCGTTGTCGAAGCGGCACTGTCCGGCTGTCCGCAACTGCGCAAAAACGCGTTCGGCCATATCACGGCTCTGAAAAGCGCCGATGTCCCTGAGGTTCTTGCCGATAAGCTCTTTCCGGGTGCAGCCCAGTAAATCGATAAGGAAGGGGTTGAGGTCGCGGATCCTTCCGGAGTCAGCATCGAGGACCAGGATGCCTTCCTTGGTACTGTCGAAAAGCCTCCGGTAATGGCGCTCTGACACCCTCGCCCCCACGGCGCGCCTGTGCTGCTCCGGAGAATCAGACAACCGTCTCACCCCGAAGGCGGTGCGGTGATCATGCGTTTTGGAGGCTGCTTTCTTTTCGACCCTCTTGGCCATAGTACTCCCTCCGAAGCAGTTAGAGGGTTATGCTCATGCTATTCATTGTATCATACCTGCTCGAGAGAGGAGGTATGAACATTCATCATTCCTCAAATGACGATCGTCGGGAATCGTTCCGGAAGAAGGGTTCCGGACAACCCGCGCGACGGGGAAAGTCAAATCCTGCCCCATTTCTGCAATTGCAGGGTCGGCAGGGGAATGACATACACCGCGGCCTCCTTGAGGCAGCATCTTATTACTCCGTTGAGCTTGATTATCGAGGTGTTGCCGGGAACCGGTCAGCGCAGGCTCCGGTCAGGCATGCATGAATTGCAGCCCTGTCAGGTAGGCTCCGGCTTCGACCTTCGTCGTCCACCGCACCAGTGCCGGCCGGGCGGAAGCGGAGTTGGCGGGGGAGACATGCACGGCCTGCTCCTGTCTGAGCGGGACCGTGCTCTGCAGGCAGAGGCCCGACGGGCTGCTGTTGACCGCTGTCCCGATGAAGTGCTTCTCGGTCGAGGCAATGAGGCAGGCCACCTTTTCGCGGATGGCCTGTCGATATTCCCTCCGGCGGATGACCAGCGGCTGGGAAAGATCCATGTTGAGCTCGCGGACCTGCAGCCAGGATGACATTTTGACAAAATCCACGGGCTGATCGAAAAAGGCGCACCCCATGGTGCTGATCTCCTTTGCCCTCCCATCCTCCGCGTTGCCGGAGATCAGGGCCTTGTGATTCATGGGGATACTGCATCCCTTCCGCGACTGCTGTCTGAACAGCGCGACGCCCTCCATGGTTGCGGACCGGAAGTCTGCGATAAGGATATCGGCGCAGGGATGGCTCTTCGAGCAATTCACGTGGTCATCCCATAGAGGACAGATGTCCGGTTTCTGGTAGGTCAGGACCTCATATCCGCCCCGGATGGCGAAGTAGTACATCATCATGCTGAGGGTCGTTTGATTGTCGTGGATGATAATTGCTCTTCGCCTTCTCATACTCGTCTCCAGGGGTATTTGTTTTCGCGGGCAAAGACAGGCTGCTGAACCGTCCTCGGCAAGGATCGGAAGACCTTGCCGGTTGTGACCCGTACGCATCCCGGCGTCCCGGGACCCGAGATTACAGCATCGCCTTCCGGCCGTGCAGAATAGCGGGCTGGGCGCTCCTCCGGGGAGACCCTTCCCCGGGATCACGAAAGATGTCTCTCTTCCTGTAGGTACATGGTCCTCGTCGCCTCGGAATAGGGGAATTCGCAGTATTTATGAGCCACCTCGCAGTAAAATGTGGTGACGTACTCCTCCCATCCGCAGGCGCAGCACATACCGCAATCCTCGGGGTTGTTCTTTTTCATGTAGTTCTTACAGCGGGGGCATTGTTTGATCCACATACCGTCCATGCTACCCCCTTCCCCAACGAGCGTCATTCCACGGTAACGCTCTTTGCCAGGTTTCTCGGCTGGTCGACGTCGCAGCCCCGCAGCACGCCGGCATGGTATGCAAGAAGCTGCAGCGGTATGGCGTTCACGAAAGGCATGAACAGGGGATGCGCAGACGGCACCTCGATGATATCGTCGGCCTTGCCCTTGAGCGCTTCCGCAGAATCGGTTACCGCGATGACCCGTCCGCCGCGCGCTTTCACTTCCTCAATATTCGAAAGGATCTTGTCCAGGAGGTCGTTCGACGGCGCCAGGACCACGACCGGCAGGTTCTCATCGATCAGCGCGATCGGACCGTGCTTCATCTCTCCTGCCGGATAGCCCTCGGCGGGGATGTAGGATATCTCCTTCAGCTTCAGCGCTCCCTCGAGCGCGAGGGGATAATTGATCCCCCGTGCGAGAAAGAGGAGGTCCCTTGCCTGGAGGAGGGTTCCCGCGATGGCCTTGATCTCCCGGTCCCGGGCCAGTACCCTGTCGAGGAGGGCAGGGACCCCGGCGAGGTGCGCCTTCAACTCCTCAACAGCATCCCCGGTCAGACAGTTCCGTCCGTAGCCCATCCCGATCGCGAGCAGGAAGAGGGCCGCGAGCTGGGAAGTGAACGTTTTGGTGGCTGCAACGCCGATCTCGGGACCGCTCCGCGTGTACAGGACCGCGTCCGCTTCCCTTGTGGAGGTGCTCCCGACCACGTTGCAGATGGTGAGCGTCCTCGCTCCCCTGCGCTTTGCCTCGCGCTGCGCGGCGAGCGTGTCAGCCGTCTCTCCGGACTGCGTTATGGCGATAAAGAGCGTGTCCCTGTCAATGATGGGTTCCCGGTAGCGGTACTCCGAAGCGATTTCGACGCTCACCGGTACTTTCGCGAGCCGCTCGATCAGATACTTGCCGACCAGGGCGGCATGGTACGATGTACCGCACGAGACGATGTGCAGCATGCGGACGTTGGCGAGCCCGCCCAAGGGGATTCCGAGGTCCGCCACAAAGTTCAGCGGGTCGCTGATGCGGTCCCCGATTGTCTGCCTGATGGCATGGGGCTGTTCGAAGATCTCTTTATGCATGAAGTGATCATGCCCGGCCTTCTCGGCCATGGCCGGCGACCAGTCGATCTCGACCACATGGTCCTGGTAGGGGATCATGGCGTCTGTTTCGATATGACGGAGGTCGATGCCATCCTTCGTGAGAGTGCAGATGCATCCATCCTCAAGAAAGATGAACTTGCGCGTGTAGGGGAGGGCCGCGGGAATGTCCGATGCAAAGTAGTACATCGATGCGCCGATCCCGATGACAAGGGGGCTTCCTTTTCGCACCGCATAGAGCGTGTCAGGGCTGCTTTCGCTCATGATGCCGAGCGCATAGGTCCCCTGCAACTGCGCCACGGCATGGCGTATGGCGTCACGGACCGGATGGCCCTGCTTCCGGTACCGTGCAATGAGCTGGGGAACGACTTCCGTATCGGTCTGCGAAAGGAAACGATGACCCTCGGCTTCGAGCTGGCTGCGCAGGTCCCGGTAGTTCTCGATGATGCCATTGTGGACCACGGCGATATCGTCAGCGCGGTGAGGGTGAGCATTGATCGACGAGGGCGCACCATGGGTGGCCCACCGGGTATGGCCGAGACCGATGGAGATCAACGGAGTGGGTATGGGCAGTATTTTTTGCAGGTCCCGCAGCCTTCCCTTGGTCTTGTAAACTTCGAGGCCGTGGCCGTTCTGGAATGCTACGCCCGCCGAGTCATATCCGCGGTACTCGAGCCTCTTCAGTCCGTCCACGAGCATCTGGAGTGAGCCTTCTTTTCCTACATAACCGACGATGCCGCACATAAGTATCCCTCCGCCTGGCGCTTATCCTCTACTAAAGTACTAAAGAATCATAAGAATCATCATTACAGCAAGCCTCATCGTTTTATGCGATCTTAAGCATTTCAAAATAGAGTCTGGCTCTGCTGCGAGACAATGCGTCTCATATTGATAATCTGCAAATATTGTTCCTTCAATGGATCCCGGCAGGGGTTGTTGCAAAGCTTACGACAGCAAAGAGGATTTTTTCATGCTACGGAAGCTTTTCCGATCATATAAATCGTT
>DATIZR010000054.1 GCA_035516965.1 Nitrospirota bacterium | reverse complement strand
GTTCATCCGCAGATGAAACGGTCCCTACACGTTCTCCTTCATCTCCCACACGCCGCAGGGGCAGATCCCCGCGCAGAAGCCGCAGCCGATGCACTTGGATTCGTCCACCGCGTACTCGAAGGACTTGTTCGGGAGCTTCTTCCGCGAGATCGCGCCGTAGTAGCAGGACTGTTCGCACATGCCGCAGTCGCGGCAGGAGCCGCAGCTCATGCACCGGTCCGCTTCCTTCTTGGGCGAGAACTTGATGTCCGAGAGCCTGCAGACCTCGTAGTACTGGGTCTTGATCCGCTCGTAGGGGATCATGCGCCGCTCTTCAGGCACGTAATCCGTGTTCATGAGCAGGGAATGGATCTTGTCCGCGGCCACCTTGCCCTGGCCGATGGCATGGGTCACGAGCCCTGGCTTGGTCGCGTCGCCGATGGCGAATACCTTCACATCCGAGGTCTGGCCCAGGTCGTTCACCGTGATGTAGCCGCGCTCCGTGTTGATCGACGGCGGCAGGAAGTCGAGCACCGGCTTGTCGCCGATCGAGACGATGACCATGTCCGCGTCGAGGGCCGTGCCGTCCTTGAAGAAGATCCGCTTCGCCTTCGCGTCGAACCGCTCGGTCATTTTCGGGTACAGGATCTGCGTCCCCTTGGAGGATGCCAGCTCCATCTCCTTGCCGAAGGCGGCCGGCTTCTGGACATCGACGGCGATCACGGACACGGCGCCGTGGTCCCAAGCCTGGCACGCGATGTCCATGCCCACGTTGCCCGCTCCGATCACGACGACATTCTTTCCCTTGAGGGTTTTCGGCTTGCCGAAGTTGATCTCCTTCAGAAAATCGATGCCCTTGACCACGTCCTCGTGTCCCGGGAACGGGATCACGCGGCCCTCATGGGCACCCACGGCAATGACCACCAGATCGTGGTCCTTGTAGATGCTCTCGAACTTCTTCCGGTCCACCGGCGATTGCACGTGGACCTTCACGCCGATCTCGGCAAAGCGGGCAAGTTCCTTATCCAGGATCTTCTTGGGCAGCCGCTCGCGCGGGATGCACATCTCTATCTTTCCGCCGATCTTGCCCGAGGCTTCGTAGAGGTCGATGCTGTGGCCCTTCAAGCCCAGCTGCCACGCGGCGGAAAGACCGCCGGGACCGCCGCCGATAACGGCGATTGACTGGCCTGTCGCCCTCGCCTTCTTCGGCGCCTTGAGGTTCAGCGCGGCCGAGCCGTATTCCTTGATATTGAGCGGCTGGTCCACCCTGCCGCGGGTACAGTCGGTCATGCAGAGGTTCGGGCAGACCGTGCCGCAGACCGTTGCCGGGAGCGGGCTGTACTGGAGCACGAGCGCCAGCGCCTCGGCGGTCCTCCCCTGCCGGATCAGGCTTGCGCGCTTGTGCGACGGGATGCGCGACGGGCAGGCATAGGCACAGGGAGGAAGGTACTGGTCGTTCTTCCAGACCGGCATCCAGCGCCGCTCCTCGCCCGTGGTTATGTAGGGAAGAACGGTGCGGTCATGCGTGAGATAGGCGCCGAACATGCCGCCCTTGCCCACTTCCTTCTCCCACACATTCGTGCGGAACTCGGTAAGGCCCATCTTGAGCTTGCCTTTTGACTTGGCTTTCTCCGCCGGCGTATAGGCGATCAGCTTCTTCCAGGCGTTCATGTCCCTGGTGAGTTCCTCATAATGGGACATGCGGTCGATGGCCGCAAGATAGGGCTTCATGTTCGCGGTGAGCCATTCCCAGTCCTGCGGGGTCAGGTCCGTGAGCTTCACATCGGCCTTGCTGTATTCCTTGATCGGTCCCCGGAAATAGATCGTGCCGCCGACCATGCCCACGCAGGGACGGTAGCCGAGGATGTTCTCGGGATCGCGGGGACCCACGCCGCAGACCACGGCAATGCCGCCCGCCTTGAACTCGGCGAAGGAGTCGCCCACGCCCCGGAAGTACCAGGACTCGAGGTCGGGAAAGCGGGGGTTCTTCTTGGTCATGGTGTCGCAGCGCGCGCCGCCGCCGCCCTGGACATAGAGCCTTCCCTGGGCCGCAGCGTTGTGCGCGCCGTTCGCGACGTCGCCGAGCACGGTAATGGTCGCGCCGCAGTTGAGCCAGCCGGCGTCATCGGAACAGCTGCCCTTGACCAGGATGTCCGTCCCGTCCATGCCCATGCTGCCCACGCGCTGGCCGCTGGTGCCTTCGATGACGACCTTTACGCTGCCGAACTTCGGCCAGATGCGTCCGCCGATGCCGTGCTGGCCGTCGGCCCGGACCGTGAGTTCCCTTGCGCCGTCCTTCAGGGCCTTCTGGACCTGTTCTTCGAGGTCCTTCGAAGAGACCCGTTTTCCGTTTACATTGCCGTTGATTATCATAGGTTCAACCTTTGCTAACCACAGAGATCACAGAGGAGGCCAGGGGAAATGTTCAGAATGTTCTCTGTGTCCTCTGTGGTAAAGTTTTGTCCGTTTAGCATACATACGAGATCTGCAGCCGGTCGGCGATCTCCTTATCGTTCACGCCGAGTGCGTCGGACATGCCGATCGGGAGCTCCGTACTCCTGCCCAGGGGTGCGAAGATCTTCTTCAGCTCCACGTCGGCCGCCTTGAACACCTCGACAACCCGCTCGGCGACCTTGTCGGGATCGAGACGGCGATACAACTTCGGATCCTGCGTCGTGATGCCCCGCGGGCACTTGCCGAGGTTGCAGACATTGCAGCGGTTGTACTCGTCGCCGAAGCAGTTCGCCGCGGTCTGCATAATGTACTTGCCGATGTCAACGGCCGACGCGCCGAGCATGATCAAGGCCGCGGCGTTCGCGGCCAGGTTGCCCGCCTTGCCCACGCCGCCTGCGGCGATGAGCGGGAGCTCGTTCTGTTTGCCCTGCTTCACGAGGTCCAGGTAGCAGTCCCGGATGTTCGATGCGATGGGATGGCCCATCTTGTCCATGGACACGTTGTAGGCCGCGCCGGTGCCGCCGTCCTCGCCGTCGATGCAGAGCGCCGCCGCATAGGGGTTCCGCGCGAGGTTGTTCAGGACCGCTCGGGCCGTCTTCGTGCCCGAGATCTTGGGATAGACCGGCACGCGGAAGCCCCAGGCCATGGACATGGACTGGATCATCTTCGCGACCGCCTCTTCGATGGAATATTTCGTCTGGTGCGTGGGAGGCGACGCCAAATCGACGAACTGCGGCACGCCGCGGATCTTGGCGATGAGCCCGAGCACCTTGTACGCCTGAAGCAGGCCGCCGTCGCCGGGCTTCGCTCCCTGCCCGTACTTGATCTCGATGGCCGCCGGGTCCTCGATCATGTCGGGGAGCGCACGGATGATCTCGTCCCAGCCGAAATACCCCGACGCGATCTGGAGGATGAAATACTTCATGTAGCGGGACTTCAGGAGGGACGGCGGCATGCCGCCCTCGCCGGAGCACATGACGACCGGGATGCCCTCCACCTCGTTCAGGTACGCAACGCCCATGGCAAGGCCCTCCCACATATGGGGGGAGAGGGCTCCGATGGACATGCTGCCGATCCGAATCGGGAAGATCTCTCGCACGGGCGGGATGAAGGTATGGTCGCTGATCATGAGCTTGCCGCCTTCCACCTTGAGCGGAAGCTGCTCTGCCGGAAGGTTCCTGCCCAGGAGCGTCCGGATGCGGAACTCGTGCCTGCCCGCGTCGAGCGCCGGGTCGGTCAGCATCGAGATGCGCGTGAACTTGAGCTTGTCCAGCGTCGACTGGGAAGGGTCGTTCCGCCTGCCGCCGCGCATGTAGGGGATGCCGCCCTTGTTCTTGAAGTGGTAGAACTTGTGCTGGAAGTTGTATTCCGGAAATATGGCTTCCGTGGGGCAGACGAGCGAACAGGTGCCGCAGCCGATGCAGTAGCGTTCGATCTCCGTCGACTGGCGGACGACCTGGCTCAGGCGCCGAGTGACCGTCGGCTCCGGGTTCGCGCCCTGGGAGGTGACGACGCGCTGCGTGTAGACCGTGGCCTCGATCGCCTTGACCGGGCAGACGGCGGTGCAGCGGCCGCAGCGGGTGCAGCGGTCCTCGCGCCACTGGATGATATAGGGAAGCTCTTTCAGCGAGAGCTGATGGTTCTGGTCTAGCCGTGCAGCTGATTCCATACCGTAACCTCCCGCGCCCCGGGCGCGATGACCACCATGTCGTACTTCATGGGGAAAATGTCCTTTGTCTTGTCCCGGTCCGGGATCGCGCTGTCCACGCCGCAGACCTCGGACATGAGCGCATACTTGCCGGACCTGCCGCCCACCGCTCCGGGCCGCAGCTTCTTCGAGTCCTGCACCATGAAGAGCGATCCGTCGGGCGTGAACCCGATCACGCAGTTGGGGCCGTCGATGCAGAGCGGCCGGAGCGACTTTTTCAAAAGCCGGAGCGCCCCCGCGTCGGACCGCTTCTCTATTTCCGCGTCCTTCATCGGCGTGATGATATCCTTGTAATAATGAAGCGGATACCCGAGGGTCCGGTTCGTGTAGTGCATGATGTGGGTAAAGACCTCGGAATCGGAGTTGTAGCCCATGTACCCCTGGTTGCCGCGGCCCGTCAGGAACTCGCGGATCGGCACGAAGGCCGTGTTCTCGCCGTTCGTCATCGTGGCGTAGCCCTGGATGAAGAAGGGGTGGCAGGCGTAGAGGTAGATGGCATAGTTCGTGTTCTGCCTGCCCTGGGCCAGAACGATCCGGGACTTGAGGCCCGACTTCTCCAGGCCGAAGAACTCGCCCAGCTGGAGCGGGTCCCCCACTTCCTTCAAGGTCAGCACATCGGGATAAAAGGAGAACACGAAGAGCGACCCGTCGGGCTCGCCCATCAGCCGGAGCGCCAGCCTCGTATGCATGAGCAGGTCCTCCTGCTCCTTTTTCGGCTTGTCCCGGTAAGCCGCCGGATAGTCGTAAACCTTGGCGATATAGTGCTCGCGCCGCTCGACGCCGGCAACGTTCTTGATCGGCGGCTCCCAGGAAAACTTCTCCGTGAAGCCCTGGGCCTTCATGTACTCCTCGAGCATCGCAAGCCCCTTGCCCGAGCAGATCGCGGACAACGTGGGATATTTTTTGAAATCGGCGAAGGGACCTGCCATGTCCTTGAGCATGAGCCCGAGGCCCGATCCGTCATGGCCTTCTTTCATGGTCTCGAGCGCGTGGATATTCTCCAGGGGGGAGATATACTCGCTCGAGGTGATAGCACTCAAACGGCACATAGTTGACTCCTTGATCGGCTCCGCAACAGTGAACTCCCGGCTGGGGGGTCCGGGCATTTGATATTGTTCGGGATGGGATGCTCGGAAGTTGGCTGTCCGTCAGGTACGGAGCTTTTTTGCAGGTAAAAAAAGCCCCTTTTCAGGGGCTTTTTGGGTAAAAAATCACCTGCAGGTCGAGGTACAATACACCTGATCGCACGGTTCTGTCAAGCCGAAAGTTTCGTTCCGACATGCCATAGTGCCCGGGAAAAACAAAGAAAAAGCCCCGTTTTTTAGAACGGGGCTTTGATCGGGGATAACAGTAGGGATGCCGTATTTCAGTCCGCTCTATTCCTGCCTTTTCCGGCCGACCTGCTGCCGGGCTGTCCTTACGAGAACAGGAACCGGTTACAGAAAATTCGGAGGCAAGGGAAGCCCGGGCATTGGACGGCCCGGCTTAGCAGCGGCAGCAACGTATTTCAAAACACTCCATTCAGTTCATGGAGCACTCCGGCGTTCTCCCTTGGGGAACAAGCCTATTTGCAGCCTTTGCAGGTCTTGATGCCGAGCAGCGCATAGGGCGGGCACCATCCCACCATTCCGGTTACCAGCGGTATAATGCCGAGATATGCCCAGGGCGTCTTCGGCCCCACAAAGGCAAGCGTCAGAATGGCGAGTCCCGCGATCACCCTGGCCGTTCTCTCCCATGAACCGATGTTCTTCTTCATGATTTCAATCCTCCTTGGATCTGTTTTGACTGTCCGGCTATGCCGGGCCGACGTGTGTCTGGGGAGCAAAATATCAGAAATAAGACCGGGAGTCTGTGACTTTGTCACAGAAGAGAGTTAAAATGGAAAGGCAGGAAAACGGGAACGGGGAACGGATAAAGGCTTTTCCATCTCAACTTATCCTCTTCCCCGCCTCATGTCTTCAGGAGTGTGATCGAATTGCGGGAGAGCTTGATCTGCTGTTTCCGTTCGAAATCCTTGAGCAGCCGGCTTACCACTTCCCGCGAAGTGCCGAGGTCATTGGCGATCTTCTGATGGGTCGTTTCGAGCTGGCCGCTGTCAGATTTTTCAACGAGGTAGCCAAGCAGCCGCTCGTCCATTCTGCCGAAGGCGACCTCCTCCACGAGCTCCATGACCGTCGAGATCCGGTGATTCATGATCGTGAATACGAATCGACGCATCTCCTCCGACTCGGACATCATCCGCTGAAAGACCGGCGACGGAAAGAGCATCAGGTCCGTGTCCGAAACGGTCACCACATAGGCGGGATAGGACCGTCCCGAAAGTATGCAGGAGGCGTTCAGAATGCAGGTCTCGCCCGGGCCGATCTCATACAGCGTGATTTCACGACCCGATTGGCCTATCTTGTACACCCTGACGTCCCCGGAAAGCACAAAAGCGATGCCCGAGCAGGCATCTCCCTCCCGGTAGAGCTGGGTTCCCGAGGGAACCGTCTGCCTTCGGCCCAGGGACAGAAAATCCCGCAGCTGGGATTCGGAAATACCCCGGATCGCGGGAAAGACGTTTATGAATTCGGCAGGCTTCATTCGCGGCTTCATCTTAGTCAGAAATGGATTTTTTGTCAACGGCTAGCTGTCCTCTTCAAAGCGAACAAAAGGACTTCGACCGCCGGTCAGGCTATCAGCCTTCCCGGACCTCCTCGGGAACGATCATGAA
>DATIZR010000053.1 GCA_035516965.1 Nitrospirota bacterium | reverse complement strand
TTCTTTATTTCGACTGTTGAGGCGAACCGGCACTGGGCATACTGGCTGCTTTGTGCGGCGATGATCATTGAAGGGGAACTCTTTCTGGCCACGGCCGGTATGATGGTTCGGCTTCATGCCTTTCACTTTCTTGACTCCTTTCTCTTTGCCCTGTGTGGCGTCCTGCTGGGTGACATGCTGTGGTACTTTGCAGGGAGACAACTCCGATCCCGGTATCCCCGCCAGCGAATCTCAACAGTCGTGATACGCCGCGTCAAGAGATATCTGCCGGATATTGAGAGCAATCCTTTTCATGTCATTTTCCTGTCAAAATTTCTGTACGGCTTGAACCATTCAACTCTCGTTGTATTGGGGTTTCTTAAAGTTCCCTTCGGGCATTTTATGCGCATTCAATTTATTTCATCATTCATCTGGTCCCTGCTTTTTTTGACGATCGGATACCTTTTCGGCAGCGTGGCTGTTATGTTCACGCAGCGGCTCAGACATTTTATGGTCCTCGCGTTTATGTTGTTAGCGGTGATCGCCATTCTTGTTTATATTATCGGAAGGCTCATTGAGAAGGCAGAACAAAAGCATCAGGAGTTGTAGATTGCGAGGATTCTTCCTGGAGCAGATAGTAGTAGCGAAATGCTGAATAGTTCACAAGACAGGTAGTAATGGATCTTTATGCAGATTAACAATCATACATAGTATCCGGTGTACCACGGAATGCAACAAATGAGGGGGTCCCTATGGGCATTTTAGAACGATTAAGCAATCTTCCCAAGACATATCATATTGCCGTCGGTCTCCTTTTGGTGATGGTAATAGGATATGTTGATTACGTGACAGGTTTTGAATTACGAATGGAATTATTTTATTTGGTGCCGATTTCTTATGTTACCTGGTTCGTTGGCCAAAGAATCGGCATCATGTTTTCATTAATATCTCTTGTCACGATAGTGTTTTCAGACATTATGGCAGGAAAAAAATATGCCCAATTCACCATCGAATTCTGGAATGGGGCGATGTACTTCGCTTTCTACATCATTGTGACCGTTTTGCTAAAATTACGAAAAACATTGCAACAACGTGAAAGTCTCATTGAAGAGCTCGATAGGGCGCTCAACATGAATGAGGAGCTCAATAGCATGCTTCCCATTTGCGCCAACTGCAAAAAAGTCCGTGATGATGACGAGTATCGGCACAAGGTGGAGTTCTACATCGACAAACACGCGAAAACAACGTTTAGCCAGGGACTCTGCAGGGAGTGCTCAGCCAAGCTTTCTTCTCCAGGTATCGATAGAGATGAAATGAAGCCATCCTGTTGAACCAGGAAGATTGAGGCTGGAGGTGATCTCTCGTCAACAGATATTCAAGCCGCATCATTTATTACTGAATGTCAGTGAGGGTCCCGAAGGCTCGTTCAGACGTTCGATGCGGCCCACGAGCGTCGCAAAAAAAGCCGGCACTTCTGCTTCGAACGTGAGCCGCTCGTTGCTGAAGGGATGTTTGAAGGATATCAATCTCGCATGAAGCGCCATGCGTGGCTGCGGTCCATCCTCTTTCCCGTACTTTGTGTCGCCCACGATGGGTCGCCCGATTCCGGCGAGGTGCACCCGTATCTGGTTCTTCCTGCCTGTTAACAACGTCACTTCCAGCAAGGACAGGCCTTTTGTGAACCTGAGGACCCTGTAGGCCGTCTGGGACAGTCTGCCCTTGGTGCTGTCAGACGTGGAGTAAACGTTATACTCCTTGTCCTCCGCCAGGTAGGAAGTGATCGTATCCGAGCTCTTTTCGCATTTGCCGTGAACCACGGCCAGGTACTTCTTCTCCGTCTGTTTCCACTGGGCCTTCAGACGCAGCATCGCCTCTTCGCTCTTCGCGAAGATGAGCACCCCGGAGGTGTCCCTGTCCAGACGGTGAACGACAAAAAGCTGCTTGCGGGACCTGCCGCAGCCTTTGCGGATGTACTCCGTGAGCAGGGAATGGGCCGTGCGCGATTTTTCCCTCTCCGTAGCGACCGTCAAAAGGCCCGCCGGCTTATTCACCACAAGGATGTCTTTATCCTCGTAAAGGATTGCGATCCCTTTCGATACGAACTTGGCGCTCGAGCCGGGCCGTCTTCTCATAATAAATATTCCACTCCTGAGTTTCAGCGCACATGTGCGGCCAGCTGATATTTCAGAATGCCGCGGCAGACTTTATGCCCGAACTTACTTCGCCATTTCCCGGAGCGTCTCTTCCAGGTCTTTCAGGTATTTCCCGTAGCCGGCCCAGTCTTCTTTCCGGACCGCTTCCCTTGCCTTGCGCAACTGTTCCAGCGCCTGGGAGCTCAATTCCCGTGAGGGCCGCTTGCCCTCTGCCGCGCCGTTCTCCATCATCCGCATGCTCGGCAGCGAGCCGGTGAACAGGCGCTGGATCGCGGCATCGAGCGTCTCTTCCATGACCACGTTGTTCCCGTAGGCAACGATGACCCTCCTGAGCTCCGGCAGGCCGCCCTTGTCCGTGGCCACCAGGAAGAGCGGCTGCACATAGATGAGCGAGTCCTCGATGGGGATGATGAGGAGGCTCCCCCTGATCACATCGGAGCCGTGCTGGCCCCAGAGCGTGAGCTGCTGCGAGATATAGGCGTCCTGGTCGATGCGGGCGTCGATCTGGCGCGGCCCGAAGACGAGCCGGTCCCGCGGAAAGGTGTAGACCGTGACCTTGCCGTAGTTCCCGCCATCGCTTCGCGCTGCCATCCAGGCGGCCAGGTTGTCCCGCTTCGACGGTGTGAAAGGCAGGAGCAGGATGTACTCTTCCTCGTCGAACCCCGGGAGCTTCGTAATGAGGTAATAGGGGTCCATGGTCTTTTGCCGGTACGACGGGATCTCCCAGAGGTCCTCCTTGTTGTAAAACACCGAGGGGTCCGTCATATGGAAGGTCGTGAACATCCGCGCCTGGATCTTGAGGAGCGCCCGGGGATACCGGACGTGCCCCCGGAGGTCTGCGCGCATATCGCCGATCGGCTTGAACAGCGTCGGGAAGATGGCTGCATAGGTCTTCGCCAGGATGTCCTTCCGGTCCACAACGTAGAGCGAGACCGAGCCGTCATAGGCGTCCACGACCACTTTGACCGCATTACGAATGTAGTTGGTCCCTCCCGGAAGCGGCTTGGAATAGGGGAGGTTGCCGCTCTGGGTGTAGGCGTCGATGATCCAGAACAATTTACCGTCGTCGCCGATGACCATGTACGGATCAGGGTCGTACGACAGGAACGGCGCGATCGCGGCGACCCGCTTGATGACTTCCCGGTTATAGAGGATCCGGCTTTCATCGGTCACATCGCTCGACAGCACGATATTGAAGCTCCCGAAGTAGGCGGCATAGAGGCACCGCATCAGGAGCGACGAGAACCGGACGCCTCCCTTCCCCGTATAAACGCTGTACACGTTCCCCTCGGTCGTGGGATAGCTGAACTCCTTTGTCTTCGTGTTCACGATGACGTAGTCGTTCGGGCTTTCGCCGTAGTAGATCTCAGGCCGGGCCACCTTCGGCCCCGCGTTCGTGACCGGCGGGATGTCCTTGATGTAGAATTCCGGCAAGCCTTCTTTCGTGATGCCGCTCACGGGCCCCATGGCCAGGCCGAAGCCGTGGGTGAAGACGAGCCGTTCGTTGATCCATGACTTCTCCGGCAGATCAGCGTAGGACAGCTCCCGGGGGGACAGCATGACCTGGCGGTAGTTGTCGTTCACGGTATAGCGGTCATTGTCCACGCCGCTGAAGTGGTAATAGGTCCGGATCTGCTGCAGCTGGCTGTAGGTCTTCAGGAGCGGCTCTTCGTCCCAGAGCCGGATGTTCTGGATGGTGGGCAGGTTCTTCCGGATATCCGTGAAGGTCAGCTGCTTGTTCGCCGCAAAGGGCTCCAGTTCCATGTTCTCCAGGCCGTAGCCGTACCGGGTGAACTTGATATGGTCCGCGATGTAGGGCCGCTCCAGCACGATCTCGTTCGGCGAAACCTTGAAGCTCTGCAGGGTGGAGGGATAGACCTGCAGTCCCAGCAGGGAGAGGCCCATGAGAACCCCAAGCGCAGCGAGCGGCATGACGAGGGAGCCCCGGCTGGCAAAGACGGGAACGACGATCGCCGCAGCCAGGGCGAGCGCGGCCATGACCGTGAGCATCAGCAGGCGGGCGTGCACGTCAGTGTACGAGGCGCCGTACAGTACGCCGTGTTCGCTGGTCAGCAGTCCAAAGCGGTCGAGAACAAAGCTGAACGAGAGGCTGAGAAGAAAGAGCGATACCAGGACGGCGATGTGGCGCTTCACGAAGGGATCCACGGCGAAGAGCTTTCCCATGGTCACCGCGCCGCCCCGGAAAATATAGACCGCCGTTGTCAGGACAGCAGAGATCACGATCAGGATGCGGATCATCGAGTTCATCGCGTCGATAAAGGGATACTTGAACAGATAGAACGAGATGTCCTTGCCGAAGAGCGGATCGACAAGGCCAGCAGGCGAGCTGTTCAGGAAGAGAAGCGACTGCTCCCAATATCGCGCGCCAACCTGGAAGGCGAGGATGAATGCGGCAAAGGACACCAGGAGCGAGATCCCGCCCATCAGCCGGCCCAGATCGATGCGCGGCAGCTGCGGCATGCTTTCCCAGAGAAGATTCAGGCCGCCGGGCGGGAACCTTCGCTTTCCGGCAATAAGGAGGTTGCTGTAGATCAGGAGAAAAGCGATCACGCCGAAAGCGAGCCCGGCCAGCAGCTTTGCGGTAAGGGTCTTGGTAAAGACCGCTTCGAAGCCGGTTTCGTGGAAAAACTGCCAATCCACTTCAAGGGAGATAAGCTCCCGCGCGCTGGCGAGAAGCGTGAGCGCCGCGACGACGGAAAAGATAAGGACCCAGTGCCTCTGAATTTTATTGCTCATCACGTCCTTCCTTTCGTTCGTTCGCGGGTGCAGAGCGACTTGTAAGATCGAACTGTCTGAAAATGATCGTAGCGTCCTTGCCGGATCGATCAGCCGCAGCTACTTTAGCGGAAGATCATCCTCATGGCAAGGAAAAGAACCAGGATGCGAGAAAGAGTGTAGCACAGTTTTTTTAAAAGGGTCTTCTCCCTTTTGAGTGGGTACTTTGCTCGTTTTCTGAAGAATTGATTTTTTTTGCATATCCCCTTCGTGGCCTGAACGAATTTCTTGACCCGTCTAGGGCCACGTCCGCTCGGCCGCGCAAACTCGGCCTGCGGCCTCAGACAGTGCACGGCCGCCCAAGGGGACGCTTCCTTTGGTCAAGACGGGTGCCCGAGAAATTCGTAGGGCCGATCCGGGGACATGCGGGGTTTGGGTAAAGACTCAGGGTCCTTGCCTTTCAGAGGCCCCTGCATCCCGTGAACAGGTACGCGCACAAGCATGCGCAAGCTGTCAAGATCAATACCGTCACAAAGCTAGGCAGACACGGCCGAGCCCGCTATTCCGGGCGAGGGGAAGTGCTGCGATGCCCGAGAAGGCTTAGGAGCAGTACCCGCAATGCATGCCTGCGCGGACCTGTGAACCGGGGTGCAGAAAAAAGAAAAGCATCTTGAACTTCCTTGGAAGGACCTGTCTTTATGCTATGGTCCTTCATTTTCAGCCGGTATTCCCCCTTTCGGCCTGACACTATAGTATTACTGATCGCCTGCGTGACCGCATAGCTTAGCTCTAACCTTACAATTCTATGCTACACTTAAAATAAAGAATGCATCTCGTTTTTTTTCAGGTGTGAGGAGCTCCGGCCGTGATGACGAACCTAGCATTTAGAAGGATCAATTCACCTCGTCGGCGCGCGACCGATGACCTGAATAAGGGCGTGATAATAGACGGAAGGACCGGCAAGGTTGAACAGATCGAAGAGAAGAGCGATGCCGCTGAAAAGCGCTTTTACAGTGACGACTTGCTAATAAGAGCCGGTGAGGTCATCGATATTGTTACGATTGCCCATCGTCAAACCCATTTGTTGCCTTCCTCTGGCCTGCCAAAGGCCGCTTAAGCCACATCATTTCTCCATTTCTCCTAAAACCCGATCACGAAGGCAGCTGATCGTCAATAATCCTGTGCGCATTTAAAAATTCTGGATGGCATCCCTGAAACGTTTCATGGCCTTGTTGATCTTATCCAGCGGTATAGGGATGTCCTCGGTCTTCGTCAGATTCTTCTCGAACGAAAACGCGCTTCCTTGACCCGACTCGTCATAGACCAAAGGCTTTCCGGAAAAGACGGCATTGATCGTTATCGGAACTGTTTTCTGTCCTGATAAAATTCTAGCAGCAAGGGACCCCAGGACAGGCAAGAGGTCCTTATAAGCGATTATTGCTGGAACCTGGATCACCGTATCGCTTTTTGGAGGCAACACTAAACGTATGTCATTTCCCTGCAGCAGAAAATTCCCCTCTACAAAGAGTTCATAGGAAACAAGCACGTCCTTGATTCCTACCTTATTCGGGTTGTGCGCGGAGAACAGAAAGTGAACGGTTGTCTCGCTCTCCGAGACCTCCGCGAGTTCGTATCCCGAGTACGCGAAGGTGGGCCGCTCTAGTTTGGTGCCGAGGAGCCTCGATAATGAGCACCCCGGCAGGATCAGGATGAGGGCTATTAAGATCCCGCGTTTCATGAGCATTGTATATACTCCTTTGATTCCGGCAGCTACCCCTATCTCGGACGCCGTCCTATTATAACCTATATTGGTGTCGAGCTTATTAACTGTCTGATAATAGTTTTACATCGAATGTAACCACTCAGTATGACTATCCTTCAGAAGACGCGAAAAAAAAATCTATCCGCAGACGTCGCAGATGGACGCAGATTGTAAAAATAGTAATTTTTCTTCGGTTTAATCTGTGAAGTCTGCGCAATCTGTGGATAAAAAACTGAACTGGATTCCCGCATTCGCGGGAAAGTCATTTAGCAGAATCTTGATTGCTTCCATTGGTTCCGATCCGGTGTTTCTAGTATATGACCCTTAATGACAATCCTGCTTCATTTCTTTGAATCCAGGGTGTCGGTTCGCACCAGCTGCGGGAAAAACCGCATCCAGAGCGCTACGACGATGATCGTGCCGATGCCGCCGATCAGGACGGCGAAGACCGCCCCGAACCAGGCCGCGGTGATCCCCGATTCGAACTCACCCAGCTGGTTCGATGTTCCGATGAACAGGGAGTTAACAGCGCTGACCCGGCCCCGCATCTCGTCAGGCGTTTCGATCTGGACCAGCGAGTGCCTGATCACGACGCTGATCACGTCGGCGGCTCCGAGCACGGCAAGGGCAACGAGGGACAGGACGAAGGACGTCGAGAGAGCGAACACGATGGTTGCGACGCCGAAGACGGCTACGGCATTGAACATGGTCCTGCCCACGCGGCGCTTGAGCGGATAACGCGCCAGGAAAAGGGACATGGCAAGTGCTCCCACTGCGGGCGCCGAACGGAGGAGGCCCAGCCCCCACGGTCCGGTCATCAGGATGTCGCGCGCATAGATCGGCAGGAGGGCCGTAGCTCCGCCCAGAAGCACGGCAAAGAGGTCGAGGGATATGGCGCCCAAAACCTCGGGACGGCTGCGGATGAAGGCGATGCCGGCGAACACCGATTTGATGCTTGCGGGTTCGTGCAAGGCGGGAGCGCGGCCTGCGCGGATGAGGCCGAGAAATACGCTTGCAGCCAGGAACAGGATGCCTGCTGCTGCATAGACCTCGGTCGGGCCCACGGTATACAGGAGGCCGCCGAGCGCCGGCCCGACAATGGTTGCGGTCTGCATTGCCGACGCGGACCAGGCGAGCGCCCGCGGAAGGAGCTGGGCGGTGACCAGGCCGGGCAGGAGCGACTGCATGGTCGGCCCTTCGAAGGCGTGTACGGCGCCGACGACGAACATGATGGCGAGGATGCTCTCCTTGCTCTGCCAGCCCGCCGCGCTCCCCCAGGCCAGTGCGAAGGCGGCCAGGCCTTCAGTGAACTGGCAGACCCGCGCAATGGTGCGGCGGTCGTATCGGTCCGCAACGTGGCCCACGGCGAGCGTCAGCAGGAACATGGGCAGGAACTGCGCAAGCCCGACAAGGCCGAGATACAGCGCGCTGCCGGTGAGGGCGTAGATCTGCCAGCCCACGGCAACGGCCTGCATCTGGAAGGCGACCATGGTCGCGACACGGGCGAACCAGAACAGGACGAACGGACGGTGCCGCAGGATCGCCTGCGGTTCATCTGGAGCGAGAGAGGAGGGCATGTAGTTATGTATGATAGACCTTGCGGGAGATTACCTCGGGGACGTACTTCACCGGTGCTGGCGATCAGAACATTTGCACATAATTTCAAAGTCCTTCAAGCATTTTGTAATACTTCTGGATCGTTCGGATGGATTCCATCGTGGTTTGGTACAAAATCCAACTGAGGACAAGGATCCCTATGGTGAGCCCGATCTTCCATGCCCGCGTCGTTTGCGGACGCCACCAGATCAAGGGCAACGCCAGCGGTCCCACAGACAAGACGGCGATGATGATAAAGGTTTTCCCGAAATACCAGGGGATCTTTTCTTCTGCCATGCGTGGGCGTGCGGAGGCATCCAGGAACTCACCGCAGTGTTTACACTTTATCGCGTCGTCTTGAATATCTTCAGCACAGAAGGGGCACTTTTTCATTATCATCTCTCTTGGGAACGCCCGCGTCACGCGCCGCCCTTCGGCGCGTCGCTGTGGACGCGGTTGTTGGTTCATTCCTTTAGCAGTTTTGAAAGGCTGGCGCTAATTTCAGTTTCTTTTTCAAAATCGTTTGGTGCATGGCCGTAAACATGAACTATGTCGGGCGGATTAAACGAAAGTTCAGTCTGTGTTATTGAACCAACATAGTCATCCAGACATCTCGTTTTGAAATCATTAACGGAAACGAAGTATGTAGGGAAATGCCAGGATTGGTGACCGCCCGAGCTGGACATGCTGTAAACGAAGAACTTCGAATCTGGTGACCATGTCGCGTGTTCAACGCCGAAACCATGCTCGCCATCCTCAGAACTGTAACTTGCAGAACTCATGATAGCATCTTTCGAATGAACCTCAACTTTGCTCTCTCCAGAACCGGATGGTGCATTCGGCAAAGGAATAATGATTGCGATATATTTTCCATCTGGTGATTGGTACTCCTGCTGCGGTTTCGCCGCTTTAACTCTCACGCGGAAATCAGAGAAGCTGTATGTCTTCGGCCGCCCTCGCCACTTGAATGTTCCGGTTGCAAGTTGGCCCACTGCAAAAATCATGAATAACATTCCTGCAAGTAAGAAGATAGCGCTGAGCCATTTGATTTGCTTCGGTTTCATGTTACGCCATATTGACTTACCCCATTTTGACTTAGCGACTTGCGCTGTTTTAAAGAAGCTTAAAAAGGCAAAACTAATATAGAGCACAAGAAAGAGGAAATAGAAGGCGAATTCCATATATTCTGTGGTCGTCAAACTTGTAATGTCCCTCTGCTTCCAAAACTAATCGCGGCGGTAAGTCGCCCCCGCGCAGCGGGGTGTCGATCTTGACTGCCTGGTTCTTCGCCCGAGCTTCGCGAGGGCGAATGGCAGTCGGGCGACTTACCGCCGCGATTCTTTCCCGAGCGAAGCGAGGGGAAGAACAAGGAATTAGCGAAACGAAAATATTATCTCGACATTTCCGCACAATCAAAGCCAAATAGATATAACCAGTTGAAATTGTGCTGATTGTCAATTGACTAATATCCCATTTGTCATAAATCATGCTGAAACTGACTAATATGCAAATGCAGATATTAGTCAATAAAAATTCAATCTACCCCATGGTGTTCAGCAATTTCCATATGATGCAATTGCAATATACTGCAGGAAGTTTATTTTATTTAAAAACTATACCATAAAATCCATGATTCAAATAGTACTATGTGCTCATGCCGCCCCCTGTCATCTTACCGAGGCGCGCCCATCTTCTGCGCTCTAATGAATTTCTGAGTTGGCTTTATCTTTGTGATGGGCAACTAAAATATGATAAAAGATCATAATGAGGGCCGGTCCTTGACATTCATATGGCAGGCGCTACTCTTATAGAAACTATGACAATTTTATGGGAGGTGACCTATGAAGACGACAAGGGCGTATTTCGGAAGACAGGAATTGATTCTCCCGATTCTCTTCTCGATAGCGATCGCGATGCCCGCCACTTTGGCGGCCGCTCCCGCGAGCGAGAAGAACGACGGCTACTTTGTATTGAAGGGCGGCTATTATTATCCAAGCGAAAGCACGTTGAGCCTAAATGATTTCGAGGACTCGGGTACGAGAACTGAGTTGGAAAGAAAGAACGGATTTGACGGTGAGATAGCATTCGGTCATTACTTCTTCCCCATATTTGGAATTGAATTCGGGGCCGGATACTTTGAAAGCAAATCCGCACCCCCTGCGGAGCCGGGGCAGACACGATTGAAAGTAGTCCCGGTGCAATTGTCAGGCAAACTCTTTCTCCCCCTGGGTCCTTTCGAGCCCTATGCTGAAGCGGGCATCGGCGCTTACTTTACGAAGTTTGAAGTGCAGGGGAATCTCGGCAGCTTCAACGGCACCTCGAGAGTCACCTACGGTATTCATTGGGGTGCCGGGTTGAACTTCAATTTCACGGATTCGTTCTTCATGGGTCTTGAGGGAAGATATATCAAGGCAAAACCGGAATACGGCGGCCAGCCCGTGAGACTGGACGGATACACAGCGACCCTCAATTTGGGATTCCGCTACTGAACTATCTTCGTCATGGCGAGCGGTGTATAGGCTTCTGCAAAGTCGGTCTTCGCTCGGTATTTCCAGAGCAGGCCCGTTTCAAGGGCGGAGATATCTTCGGACGTGGCTCTGATACCCATGAGATCAGTCGATCCGCCGGTTGCCCGAAATTCTGAGAACTTATAACGATAAACGATAAAAAGGGGATCTGTATAATGCGGTATACAGATCCCTTTGATGTTCTTCACAGAGAGAACGTCATCTGATCGTGAAGGCCCGGGCATTGGAAGTCCCGCCGCCCGGTGCCGGGTTGAACACGGTCACAGAGGCCGTCCCCGCAACTGCGATATCCGAAGCTGGTATCGCCGCTGTCACCCGGGTAGAGGAAACAAACGTGGTCGTGCGATTCGACCCGTTCCAGCGTACGACCGAGTTCGTTCCAATGCCGCTGCCGTTCACAATCAGCGTGAACGCCGTCCCCCCGTGAGTCCGGTACGAAGGGCTGATGCTCGTTATCGTCGGCACGCGGTTGTTGATCGTGATAGTCTGTGCGTTGGAAGTCCCGCCGCCCGGCGCCGGATTGAATACGGTCACCGAGGCCGTCCCGGCCGTTGCGATATCCGAAGAGGGTATCGCCGCTGTCAGTTGCGTTGAAGATACATAGGTCGTCGTACGGCTTGCCCCGTTCCATTGCACAGTCGAGCTGGACACGAACCCGCTGCCGTTCACGGTCAGCGTGAACGCCGCTCCCCTGGCTGTCCGCGACGAAGGGCTGATGCTCGTCGTGGCGGGCACCGGATTAGTGGACGTAGTGACCGTAAAAGCCTGTGCGTTGGATGTGCCGCCTCCCGGTGCAGGATTGAACACGGTCACCGAAGCTGTTCCAGCCGTTGCAATGTCAGCTGCCATGATCCCTGCGGTCAACCGGGTCGAAGATACATAGGTCGTTGTGCGGCTTGCTCCATTCCAGAGCACTGTCGAGCCGGAAACGAACCCGCTGCCGTTCACGGTCAGCGTAAAATCAGCCCCGCCGGCTGTGGCTGCTGCCGGGCTGATGCTCGTTGTCAAGGGCACCGGATTACTCGGCGTAGTGATCGTAAACGTCAGTGCGTTGGATGTGCCGCCTCCCGGCGCGGGGTTGAACACGGTCACCGTGGCCGTACCCGCTGTTGCGATATCAGCTGCCGTGATCCCTGCGGTCAACTGGGTGGCTGACATATACGTTGTCGTACGGTTCGCTCCGTTCCATTGCACGGTCGAGCTGGACACGAACCCGCTGCCGTTCACGGTTAGCGTGAACGCTGTCCCTCCTGCTGTTGCGGACGCCGGACTTATCGTGGAGATCGCCGGCATTGGAATGCTCAAGATCGAAAACACCTGAGCGTTGGATGTTCCACCGCCCGGCGCGGGAGTGTACACGGTCACCGTGGCCGTCCCCGCTGTTGCGATGTCAGCTGCCGTGATCCCCGCGGTCAACTGGCTAGAAGTTACGTATGTTGTCGTACGGTTCGCTCCGTTCCATTGCACGGCTGAGCTGGACACGAACCCGCTACCGTTCACGGTTAGCGTGAACGCTGGTCCTCCGGCTGTCGTTGATGCCGGATTGATCGTGGTGATCGCCGGCGCTGGAATGCTCAAGATCGAAAACGCTTGAGCGTTGGATGTTCCTCCGCCCGGCGCAGGAGTGAACACGGTCACCGTGGCAGTCCCTGCTGTTGCGATGTCAGCGGCCGTGATCCCTGCGGTCAAGCGGGTGGCTGACATATACGTTGTCGTACGGCTCGCTCCGTTCCATTGCACGGTTGAGTTGGACGCGAACCCGCTGCCATTGACCGTAAGCGTGAAGGCGGCTCCTCCTTCAGTCGCGGATGCAGGAGCCAGGCCGCTGATGACCGGTAAAGGTGCCCCTGCCGCTCCAGGATAGGAGGATATCCTGATCTCGCTCAGAACAGGCGAGGTTCCCGTATTGCTTGTTGTCAACCCCAACTGGTACTGGATCCAGCGATTGTTAGCGCTCGTAATTGCCGACCCGCTGGTGCTGTAACAATTCGACCAGGTTCCGTTGGCAAGCTGGTCTGAGGTTCCGGCGGTCCGGGTCTGGACGCAGACATTCGTGCTATTGCCAGTTGTTGCGTCCCAGGACACGGCCTGCCACTGTACGCCGTCCCCGCCGTCATAGGCAGAGGAGAGTAACGTGCCGCTCGTGCCGTACGCCGGCAGGGTAAATACGATTATGTTATCCACCGATATCTTATACGCCTGGGAGCCTGCCTCCCAATCCGCGCTGATGCCGCCGCTCAAGTAGGCCGGCGTGGAGCCAAAATTATTGTCTGTCACATCGATCTTGAGGCTCCCGTCGTAATAGACGCGGATGCGATTCCCGGTGAAGTTCATCTGGAGTGTGTGCGAGCCTGTACCGACATCGGACAGGCTGACCTGCTGCATCGGCACACTCGTGTCATCGATGCCCGTCCAGCTCGGGAACTTCCAGAGTTTCAGTACATTCGATCCACCAGCCGACCCTGCCGGGTAGACCCAGGCGCCGTAGTGTTTGCCGGTTGCCGGATCCAATCGCCCGCCGATGCCGCCCCCGAAGGCGCCGGCCGGGATCTTGATGCTCCCCTGCACCACATAATCGGTCAATTGGGGCGTGGTGGTGAAGTAGGCATAGGCTTCGGCCCACTGCACGGAGTTATATCCTTGCAGCACTCCGCCTGTTATTGTCCAGGTGCCCATCGAGACCAGCCACGGCGACAGCGTACCGCCCGCAACCCGGGTAAAGTCGTCCGAGAACAGTACGGTGCTCGAGGTGGTGAGGCTGATGAGCCCGGCGACGCTGCTGCTTATGCCGCTTGATGAGCTGTAGCGCGTTGCGTCGGACCAGACTGCCTGTCCTGCTCCGCCGACCCAGTTGGTCTGGGTCCAGACCACAGGCTGAGCTTGAGAGTTATTGATCGTGAAGGTCTGGGCGTTGGAGGCTCCCCCTCCCGGCGCCGGACTATCCACGGTCACCGAAGCATTCCCCGCTGTTGCCATGTCCGCGGCCAGGATCGTTGCGGTCAACCGCGTATCAGACACATACGTCGTCGTGCGGTCAGACCCGTTCCATTGCACTGTCGAGTTTGACACGAAGCCGGTGCCGTTCACGGTCAATGTGAAGGCCGCGCAGCCTGCAGTCCCGGATGACGGGCTCAGGCTTGTTGTCAGCGGCACGGGATTACTGATCGAGTACTGCACCTGCACGTTGGAAGTCGCCGTTCCAACAAGGACCTTTATGGTGTTCCCGACGACTCGATAATCCGCCGGGTTCACCGGTGCCCCATTGGCTAAAACCTGTGCGCTCCCGACATACTGGGAGATGCTGTTTGGGAAGAAGATCTCCACTGTCGTGTTCGGGTCAACGACTGCTCCGGAAATAGAAGCTTGCGCAATGACCGTGTTTCCCGTCTGAGTGCAGGACGGAGTAACCATGACCTGCGATCTCAAGGTCCACCAGTCGGCCACTCCGACCGCATTCGTGACCCATTGCCGCGGCACGGTCACTCCATAGGCTACATATTGCCCGATGATCGAGGTGGATGTTGACGGAATATGACCGTAGAGGTTGATGATACCTCCAAGGCCGTGATAGAAGTCAACAGCGGCCTTCATCGTAGTCTGGGTATGACCGTCCTCGATGTCGCCCGGGATCTCCGCTCCAACATACCAGTCACTCGCGGGAATTACCACACGAGGGAGTCTGCTCGTAGGTGTCGCGTAGGACACTATCCAGTGAGGCAGCGGTCCGATCTTTTGCTCTCCACCATTGACGGCTCCCAGGTCGTCCAGGATCTTTTCGGAAGCATCCCGGGAAGAGTTGAAGTAGGGAGCAACCCAGGTCCTTGGACAGTTGCCCAAGGCGCCGCATCCCGGCCTTCCGTTGTCCGTTCCCGCGAACCAGCCTTCAATATCCTGGAAGGATTTCAGGAGCGATGCCCGGGCGTAGGCACTGCCGCTTGCATATCCCTTCGGCGAAGTGTTCAGGGCCTCATCCGGTCCCCAGTGCCAGTAATCGAAATCAGCATAGGTGAGGGCAGAATTAAGAGGATTCCTCAATCCCCCGTTATGCGACCCGATCGTGGCCCCGTAGCTGGTGATCGCGTTGCGAATGCTGTTCACGGTCACCGGGTCATTGGACATCTCTTCGCGCAGCGTCCCGGTGCAGAAATAGTAGTCGGGAGTTGCTCCAAGGGAATGCTCAAAGGACGCTGAGCTTTCGATTGACTGTATGGACGTTTTGCTGTTCTCAAAGTCGTGTCTCACCACAAAAGCAGAATCATAGGGATATCTCCACGGACTCAGCTTGATGATCGGAAGGTTTGCAGTCTCGAACGCCCACTCGACCGCATGCCGGTAAATAAGGTACGCATACAGAGAGGGGTCGTAGACGGTATGGCCGATAAGAGGCTGCATCGCCCCGTGGTAGATGAAGTTTCCATTACCGTATTGCTTCGTTGTCAGAAACGGCCCCGTGTCACAGTTCGCGATGACGGCAGCTCCGGATGAAGTGACCTGGAACTCGTCATTGTTCCCATGTACCGTATGATCCGTGTCATCGCCAAGAGGGATCTCCTCGGCCGATGCGGGCATCCGCCAGGATACCGCACTTGTCGGGAATCCGGCGGTCAAACGATGGGAGATCACCGGGGTAATATGCGAGTTCCAGTCCCAGTTTTGAAGATTGGTATTTTTCATGTGCACTCCCATCTCGGTTGCCAGGGCAAAATCTCCCCTCGTGGTGCCATCCGGATTGCGCGTGAAGGAAGATGAGCCGACGAACAGAAATCCTCCTGCATTAACGTATGCGCGAAGCGGAGCAATTTCATTGTCGTTAATAGCCTCCGAACCCAGGCTGAACACGATCGGATACCTGGGTGTCCCGTCAGGGTTCAAGAGATTGCCTGCCGCAATATCGGCATCGCACACTTCGACATAGGGAGTTCCGTCCGACCGGAACGCCTCTTCCAGGGACTGAGGCGCCACGAGATACTTCCAGTCTGCGACCCACCATTGATGTCCGGTGGTTCCAGGCCCCGTAGGCGTCGGCGCGACGGCCGGCATGGTTTCCAGGGCCTGGGTAAGTTCGGAGATGTGGATGGCCGCAAACGGCTGGGGAGGCTGTGCCAAAACCGAAGTTGCAGTGAGAAGGAACATGACCAAATACATGACGATCGTATTCAGATAGTTCTTCATACGTCATCCCCTCCCTTCTGACGTCCATCATGTTTTTCCCTTTCGACAGGTGATCATGTGACAACATGAGACTCACCATATATGCATCAGTGACCTTATGAAATTTTCCTTTCCTCACGATTCCTTCTCGTCTGTCTCCCTGTCGATCGAATCGCATGCCCAATAAAAAGGCCGGGCTCACCAAAGGCATCATCCTTCGGCAGCTCGGCCGTCTTGGTCCTTTAAGACCCGTGGCTTTCCGTCCCCCTTCTCGCGAAGAGTTTAGCTTTATCGAGAACGGTTTACATGTTGGTAGTTATGTAACGCGTATTCATTGTCGAGGTGTACCTTCCTTTCTCCTTTCCAGGAGGTCAATAACTGCGTGAGACGAACCAGACTATACGTTCGTGCTCTTATGAACCTGAGTTCCTCATGCTTCCTCTTCTTCTTTCTCGCTTCTGCACCGTTGTTGATCGCATGCCCAATAAAAAGGCCGGGCCCACCAAAGGCATCATCCTTCGGCAGCTCGGCCGTCTTGGTCCTTTAAGACCCGTGGCTTTCCGTCCCCCTTCTCGCGAAGAGTTTAGCTTTATCGAGAACGGTTTACATGCTGGTAGTTATGTGACGCGTATTCATTTTAGAAGTGTGCCTTCCTTTCTTCTTTCCAGGAGGTCAATAACTGCGTGAGACTCGCCAGTCTATACGTTCGTGCTCTTATGAACCCGAGTTCCCTATGTTCCCTCTCTTCTGCCCCGTTGTCGATCGCCGGCCAAATAAAAAGGCCGGGCCCACCAAAGGCATAATCCTTCGGCAGCTCGGCCGTCTTTGTCTCTTAAGACCCGTGGCTTTCCGTACCCTTCTCGCGAAGAGTTTAGCTTTATCGAGATCTGATTAAATGATGGCAAAGATTTGAAGAGTTGTCAATTTCAAGGACTTGCAACAATTCATTCTATTGCAGATAATTGCCAGAGACCGATATGAATTCGTAACTCCTGTTATTGAGGCCCGCCTCGTAAATTTAATTTATGAGTTCCAAAGAATGGAAACAAGATCAGAAAGAGGAAGAAGTCCGGGCTCTCCGTGCCGTACATGAAGGCAGCCATTCGGCTCATTCATTTCTATTTTGATCGAAGGCTTTCAATAGCACGCTTCGCCCATGTGCTGTCTTGAAGGATGGCTCTTCCCACGCCGATCAGGTCTGCTTTCTTCTCGGCAAGGAGTCTCTCTGCAGCTTCAACTTCGGTAATCCCGCCCGTAAGGATCACGGGAATGGAAACTGAGCTCTTGATGGCCTCGCTGAGGGGAGCAAAATAGCCCTGCCCCATGAGGCCGGGAGGAGTATATCCGACGAACCCGCCGGAAATGTGAATGATATCCACGCCGGCTTTTTCAAAGGCCCGGCCGGCAATCCTGCTGTCTTCGATCGTCGTTCCGCCTTCTGTATAGTCCGAAGCCCCCAGCCGCACCTGAATGGGAAAATCCGGCCCGAGTGCCTCGCGTACCGCCCGGATCACCTGCAAATGAATGCGAATCCGGTTGGAAATATCTCCACCGTATTCGTCAGTGCGTTTGTTTGTGAGGGGAGACAGGAACTGGTTGAGAAGGTAGCCATGTGCGGAATGTATTTCCACGGCGTCAAAGCCCGCCTCCCTGACCCTGCGGCCGGCGTTTTGAAAGGCCTTCACAATTTCGCCGATCTCGTTCCTGGTGATCTCACGGGGCATGTCGCCGCGCCTCGGGTTCGCCGTTGCCGAAGGAGCCAGGGGCGTCGTACCGGTGACCTCTTTGAGCGCAGCGCTTCCGGCGTGGTTGATCTGCATTGCGGCCCTTGATCCGTTGCGGTGAATGACATCCGCTAATTGAGAGAGACCAGGGATCACTGCGTCATCGGAAACGCAAAGCTGATTGTTGCCTGCCTTTCCTTCCGGAGATACGTAGCTGTGCTCGATGATGATCAAGGCAATATGGCCGCCACGGGATTTATCTCCGTAGTAGTCCAGAAGCGCCTGGCTTACTTTTCCGTCAGGCCCGGCTTTTGCCGTAGCCATCGGCGGCATAACCAGCCGGTTGGCCAGGTTCATTGAACGCACTTTTAAAGGTTTGAGGAGATAGGACATAGATTGATCAGCCTCCGATCAGAACGGCCGCCATTCCCTGGCGAACCGTATGAACCGTATAATGAAGCCCCGGTTTCCAACGTTACTTCCCTCAGCGCCCGGCCTTGTCTTCAGGGGCGATTGTATCTATTGAAAGGCCTGACCCGTTTCGAATCCTGTCAAGATGCTTGTCGTGGCAGGTCTCTATCCCATGCGCCTCTTCATGCAGTTACGGGTTGAAATATTTACCGCGGCGATTGTTCTCTTCTTGAACATCCGATGGCAGGTCGGATGGCAAATGATTGGCAACAAAGAAAACCCCGAAGGATATAAGAATAGTGATGCTTGCAACGGTGAATGCAAGCGATCTTCCATGCCATAGTCCGACAAACCAATACCTGAAGTCGTTCGCCAGCACAGCCGCCTTGCCTCCATAGAGTTCCAGATCATGTGCATACATCTTGGAGTTATCAGGTGTAACAGGATACACGTCTCCACCTGCTACTTCATAACCCAAGATGCTATCCAGGACATTATCCGCGGTCAGATAAATGAAGATGGCGCTTCCCAGACCAGCCAGCAGGATAATGGCGCTGATGAGGTTAAGACATGTTCGTCTATTTGTGATTTTCCATTTCATGGTCATATTGTTCCGGTGATTTCCTCTATCAGTGCTCAATTCCCCGTGAAGTCCTCATTGTTGGACGGCGAAACAGTTAAGAGCTCCGGGAAGAAGTCACGCTACCTCTTTCTCCATGATGATGACCGGATATGAGTGATACGTTGCATTTTCCCTGATAACCCAGCCCAATTTGGCATAAAAAAGCCCGGCAAGTGCGCTATCAGCAACGAAGAGAAACAATTTCCGGAAATCCAGACTTGCCGCCTTCTGCTCAATGGTTTTCATGAGCGCTGAGCCGATCCGTCGCCTTCTCCACGGTTTAGCTACGTACAGGCTGACTACCCACGGCGTCAGGTCCGTCCTTGTTTCCATTTCGAACGGCTTGAGAGATACGGTGCCCACGGGTTCGCCCGAATCCAAGGCCACCAGGGTAAGAGGAAGGCTCTGCTTGTTCACTCTCTCCCGGAGAAAGCCTTCAATATCGCGAAGCGTTATCCCCGGATACAGGTACGACCACTCGTCGTATATCCAGACGGCGAGGACCGGGATTACCTCCTGGTGGTCTCCTAAATGATGAATATCCACGGATGAGCACCGCTTTCTTTATTGATCCCTTCGGCGCAATGGATCGCCGGAAGGTTATTCGCGCTGTTCGTGAAAATCGTATTCGGCTCTCATGATCCCCGGGGACATTATACACCGATCCGTAAACCAGGTAAAATAGGAGCAATGGGAGCACGATCTTCATGATGCAGATCATAGCGGAACGGTTCGCGCGGTGCTATAGTTCACATCATAAAGGAGAACAGCCATGACCATAGACCCCAAAACCAAAGTGAATGATCTGCTGAACCAGTATCCCTTTCTGAAGGACTTCCTGATCCGCATCAATCCCGAGTTCAAGATGCTCGATAATCCCTTTATGCGCAAGACCGTGGGCAGGATCGCCTCCCTGAACAAGGCGGCAATGATCGGCGGCATGGACGTCAGGAAGCTGCTCGACGACATCGCTGCCGAGATCAAGAAGCAAACGAAGGAGACGGTCGCCGTATCGTACGCGCAGGAAGGCGCCGACGAGCAGGACGTCCGGATCGAAACGCTCAAGAACATCATCAAGGAACTGCACACAGGGAAGGACGCTGAATCGCAGAAAAAGAAATTCCAGGAACTGATCAAGGACGTCGCGCCCTGGGAGATCGCGCAGATGGAGCAGCGGTTGATCTCCGAAGGCATGCCGGAAACGGAGATCAAGAGCCTCTGCGAGGTGCATGTGCAGGTCTTCAAGGAAGCGCTCGAGCACAAGGCGGTGCCCGGCCTGCCCGCAGGCCATCCGGTGCACACCTTCATGCTTGAAAACCGCGCTGCCGAAGACATCCTGCGGGAAGCGGCCGAGATCAAGGATTTTTCACGGGAGAAGGAAAAGCTGCTCGCTCTCCTGGAACGCCTCGGCCAGATCGACAAGCACTTCGTCCGCAAGGAGAACCAGCTCTTCCCGATCATCGAGACGAAAGGCATCACCGGACCGTCCAAGGTCATGTGGGCGCTCCATGACGACATCCGCGGGTTCATCAAGGATGTCCGGAAGCGCGCCACGGACGGCAAGATGGAACAGGTGGCCCTCGACGCATTGATCAAGATGGTGAACGACATGATCTACAAGGAAGAGCATATCCTCTTCCCCATGACGCTCGAAACGCTGTCCGAGGACGAGTGGGCAAGGGTCAGGAAAGGCGAGGAGGAGGTCGGGTACGCCTGGATCAAGCCGGAGTCGGAGTGGAAGCCGTCTGCCGGATCATACCAGCAGACGCTGCTCGAGGAGAAGGTCGGCAGCTTGAACCTCAACACCGGCCAGCTCACGCCCGAGCAGGTGAACCTGATGCTGATGCACCTCCCGATCGACATGTCCTTTGTGAATGAGCAGGACGAGGTGATCTACTATTCGGCAACTCCCGACCGGATCTTTCCGAGGAGCCCGGGAGTCATCGGCAGGAAGGTGCAGAACTGCCACCCGCCGAAGAGCATGGGCATGGTGCAGAAGATCCTGGATGAGTTCCGCGAGGGAAGGCGGAGTTCGGCGGACTTTTGGATCCAGATGCAGGGAAAGTTTATCCTGATAAAGTATTTTGCGGTCCGGGATGCGGAGGGGAGATACCGCGGCTGCCTGGAAGTGAGCCAGGATGTGACGCAGATCAAAAAGCTCGAAGGCCAGAAGCGTCTGCTGGACTGGGAGTGAAAGGGCGTCTCGCCGTGGACCGGCACGAGAAACTCGGACGTCCTCTCTGGTGAACGCTGCCGGGAAGAGGCCGGTCTCACGGTCCCGGAGAGGACGTTGTTGTCAAGGAGGGGAAGGGGAGCGATCTGCGCCAACTCAGTGCTGCAGATCGGGTCTTTCCTGAGATGGGATGAGTCAAGATCCTCAATGATCCTGTTTACAGCCTCCCTGAGTATGACTGAATTTCGACAGGTGCAAATCAGGGATATTCTTGACGATCATCTGCTTAGCCCATTCAAGAAGGGGCATGGTTTCGCTCAGGTGGATCCTTCTGTCCTTCACGGTTGCGCCATCAAAGCAGTTGACCGCGCGAAACGCGTCCACATCGAGGGTCATCTCCACGAGCCCACGGCCGTTGGGCCGCTGCGTGAATAAATCGGTGTTCAATTTGACCGACTCAACTTCTCCGATCTGAGCAAAAATATCCTTCAACGCCGCTTCCGTGACATCGGGAGGAAGGTTTTCAATAAGGATTTTTCTCGTAGCCATGGAAGAGCCCTCCTTCATATCATTTCATTCTTGTACGGAGTCCCGCAGGAAAGGACTCTCCGCGAGGCAGGCGAACAGCCTGTTGTTACTATAGCAGAATTCTCGGCAAAATGCGGCGCAGCTCCTGAATGTTATCGTGTCAACGATGGCTGCATTGCAACCGGCCTTTTTCGCCGAAGGGAAAGCCGCACTTATTGACGGAAAAGACTACGGTCCATGTCGATGTTCCGGCCGCCGACGCTCTGCTGGTTGTGCGCGCCGCTCAGACGAGAGCCGTCATCGGACATGGTGAGAGTATAGGTTTCCGTCTTCCAGTAGCCAACGACCGACTTCATCTTCCACTTCATCTGCAGCTTCAACGTCTTGTCCGTTATCTCGAACACATTGACCGTGGCAACGCTGTCAGCTGCGCGCTTGGGAGGAATGAGCGTAAGGTCGCCGTTCGCGTTCTTGGCGATCTCAAAGGCGTGAATCGTCACTTCTTCTCCCCGGATATTTTCTTTGAAATACCAGTTTCCGGAGAAATCAGGCATCTTGGCCCTCTTTTCCGGCGGCAGTTTGATGATCTTGAGCTGCTTCTCAGGCTCAAGGTCGAGCGTCGGCTTGCCTGCAACCGCCAGTTGCTTCCCGCCCGGGGCGGGAACCGGCGCAACCGCCGGAGCCGGCGCGTTCATGCCTGCCTGCACTGCCTCGGCGTCCGCCTCGAGGGAGTAGATCGTATTCTTGACGTCCCTGGCGTTCTTGGCATCGGGAGCAGCCAGGAGGTAGAATTTGAGGCTCTGGATCGCATCGTTAAACAGTCCTGCCCTTTCCTGGACCACGCCGAGATTATAATAGGCAAGGGCAAGCCAGGGCGCGGTGTTCGTTGCTGCTTCGAATTCCGTGATCGCCTTCTTGTACCCGGCGCTGTCCGAAGCCTTCTTGGCGAACGCTGCGCCTCGAGCCATGTTCCGCTCTGCATCTTCGGGCACAGCAGGCGCCGGTTTCATGCCTACGGCCATCTTGATGATCTTTTCGCGCAGCACCTTGTCGCCGGGTTTCTTTTTCAGCTCTTCAACGTACTGCTTCAGATCTTCCGACCCCCCAGCTTTTTGCGATTGCGCACCGAAAGCGGGGACGAAGAGCGCACCCATGATCAAAATAGGCAATGCGATTCGGATGATGGTCCTCATTTTTTATTTCTCCTTGCCAAGACGACACCCGCTGGCATTCATGTAGCCAGCGTGATGCAAATAGTTGCAATAGAAATTATTGCCATGTTCAAGGTTAAGATACTGTTTTTAATAGATAAATATATATTCCTCATTAGATATTATCCCAAAGTTGCATGAGAGTCAAGAGTTGTTTTCATCAGAACCCATTTGGGAGACGGGCATTTCGGGACAGCGTTATATCGTTGTTTCGCCAGTCGGGGGAGGGCGGCACTCGAGCTTTTTTTAAACTTGTCTAATCGGTCCGCATCGGCTATAGTGAACGAATGAAACTTTGCCACGCGTGCAAGAAGGAGATTGTCGGAACGACCAGGATCGGTCGCAGAGATGAGTGTTCTTCCTGCGGAGCCGATCTTCATTGCTGTCACAACTGCGCTTTCCATGATCGCACAGCATCGAAGCAGTGCCGCGAGCCGGTTGCAGAGTTTGTCCGCGAGAAACATAAGGCGAATCACTGTGATTTCTTTGTATTCATCGAAACCCGTGCGGATGCCGCCGATGCGTCCCTCGCGAAGGCGCGCGGAGCCCTGGAAGACCTGTTCAAACCATAGCCACCAGCTCATGAGACATGATCCAGTTCGACAGGAAAATAATAGGCGGACTCATCGTTTTCGGCCTGGTCGTTAGTACGATCCTCTATATCCTGTTCCCGCTCGGCCTGGTCAGGTTTTTTACGGACCGGGACCTCCTCACGCGTTTCATCACAGAGCACAGGACCTATGCGGCCTTCATCTTCATCGGGCTGCAGGCTCTCCAGGTGATCGCCGCGCCGATACCCGGAGAGGTGACCGGTTTCGTCGGCGGGATGCTCTTCGGGAACTGCGGCGGTATCCTGTATTCGACGATCGGCCTCACTATCGGTTCATGGCTTGCCTTTCTGCTCGCGCGGGTCGCGGGGAGGCCGCTTGTTGAGAAGCTGGTGAAACCCGAGATCATCGACCGGTACGACTACGTGATGAAACACAAGGGGATTGCTCTCGCCTTTCTGATGTTCCTGATCCCCGGCTTTCCGAAAGACTATCTGTGTTACCTGCTCGGGCTGGGACACATGGGGCATCGGAACTTTCTCATCGTGTCAACGACCGGCAGATTTCTTGGCACGGTGCTCCTGACCCTGGAGGGCTCATTTTTTCGCAACAGGCACTACGCGGCCTTTTTCACGGTCCTCGGCCTCAGCATCCTCTGCATCCTGCTCGTCATGGTATACCGCGTGAACATCGAGCGGTGGATCCGGAGCATCCGGGCCGCTCAGCAATTGAAGCACCGGGCCGCGCGGAGCCGGCAGAAGAGGACCGGGGGGGAAGACTAGACGCCCTTGCGGTCCCGGTCCCGACGGTCCCGGTGAACCCCCCTGATGCGGTCATTGTACCGGTTTGTGATGATGGCGCAGACCTCTTCCGGCTCGTCGACGATATGAAGGAGGTCGATGTCCGCCGCGTCGATATTGCCCGTGGTAAGAACCGATTGTCTCATCCAGTCGATCAATCCCCTCCAATAGTCGGTGCCGACGAGAACGACGGGAAATGACCTGATCTTCTTGGTCTGGATCAGCGTGAGCGCCTCGAACAGCTCGTCGAGGGTTCCGAAGCCGCCGGGGAAGATGACGTATCCCACCGCATATTTCACGAACATCAGCTTTCTCACGAAAAAGTAGCGGAATTCCACCTTGATATCTTGAAACGTATTGGGCGACTGCTCCAAGGGAAGCTCGATGTTCAGCCCGACCGATGTCCCGCCTGCGTTCTGGGCGCCTTTGTTCGCCGCCTCCATGATGCCCGGCCCCCCTCCGGAAATGACCGCGAATCCGTCCTTGGCCAGGTGCTCGGCGACCTTCAGACATTTGTTGTAGTAGGGTGAACCCGGCGCAACCCGTGCGCTGCCGAATATGGTCACCGCCGGACCGATGGTGCTCAGCGCTTCGAAGCCTTCGACGAGTTCGGCCATGATTCGGAACACACGCCAGGTGTCGGATTTTGCCAGATCTTCCATGCTCTCTTCTCCTTCTCGCAATAATGACTTGATCCGGCCAAGCCGGATTCACGACCGGGGGCAGCTCGATGCGGCTTGGCCTCGGGGATTGATCCAGATTCCCGGGTATTGAATCTGCATCAAAGCGGCTGATGCTATTCCTTCCCGGCAAACTCTTCGCGATAGATCTGGGCGGAGGTGATGACCAGTGTCACGATCAACGGTCCGAAGAGGATGCCGAGGATGCCATAGGCCTGCAGACCGCCCGGGATGCCGAGGAACAGGAAAAACGTGGGGAGTTGGGTTTTTTCCCGATCACCACGGGCTTGATGAAATTGTCGGGCAGACTGACCAGAATGGTTCCCCCGGTCTGTAATCATTTTTTGTTGGCCTCGGACCTCGCGAATACACATAAGCATTCTGCTGCGCGTGCACCGAATTTTCTGCGTTCAGCACCACGCGCCTGCGGTACAGCGGGTGAAGGGCGAGGGCGATAATTCCCGCCCAGGGCAGAGCAGACGAAAAAGGCGCGAGGAGATACCCGACCTGATACGGAAGAAACAGGAAAACCGCGAAGAAGACGATGGTTAAGATGCGCGTCCGGGTCAGGATCGGTTGCATGCCTTGGTCGTTCACGCGCGCTCCCGTGCCCCCGCCCTTCTGAACGAGGCCAAGTGTGCCGCTAGCTTCAGTGCTTCCCGCATACTGGCGGGATCGGCACAGCCCTTGCCGGCGATGTCATAGGCGGTGCCGTGGTCGACCGACGTCCGGATGATCGGCAGGCCGACGGTCACGTTGACGGCGTTGCCGAACGCCAGCATTTTGAGCGGCGCGAGCCCCTGGTCATGATACATGGCGACCACGATGTCGTAGTGGTTGTTGCGCGCCTTGTGGAAGAGCGTGTCAGCGGGGAGGGGATCGCTTGCGTGGATGCCGTCCTCGCGGGCTTTGATCACGGCAGGCAGGATCTGGTCCCACTCTTCGCTGCCGAACAGTCTCCCCTCGCCGGCATGGGGGTTCAGAGCGGCAACGCCGATCCGCGGATTGTCGATCCCGAAGGAGCGCATGGCGGCACGGGCAAGTCGCAGGGTTTTGAGGACGACCGGCGTCGTAATGTGGCGGGGAACGTCCTTTAAGGCCATATGGATGGTCGCGAGGATCACCCGCAGGCCGCCACCGACGAAGAGCATCCCGTATTCCTGGGACTGCGTCAGGGCGGCGAGGAGTTCCGTATGACCGGCATAATGATAGCCCGCGGCATTCATCATGGCCTTGCTGATCGGTGCCGTGACCATGGCATCGGCCTCGTTCCGGAGGGCCAGTTCTACGGCGCGCTTGATGTAGGCGACGACCGCGGTGCCTGACGATGCGTCCGGCTTGCCCCAGGCGTGCGTCGAGAGGTTCACGAGATTCAGGTTGAGGAGCTCAAGCCGGCCGTGACGGGGTGCGGCCTGGGCCAGCGAGGAGATACTGGATACACTGACCGGGATGCTCATCTCGTCGACGAGTTTCTTCAGGACGCCGGCATCACCGATCACGACGGGCCTGCAAAAGCTGAACGTCTCTTCGGCGGCCAAGGTCTTGGCGATGATCTCCGGCCCGATCCCGGCCGGGTCCCCCATGGTTATGACAATGAGCGGTCTCTGCTCCATAGGTCCTGTTCCTCCGGCACCAGCGTCTCGGATTGTACGCGGTACACCTGCTCCGGAGAAGAGTTGCGTCCCTCCGGCAGACCGATGACGATCACGTCGATCGAACGCGATGCTCGTTTCACGGTGATGCAGTCGCCCACCCTGACCTCTTTGGCCGGTTTGGCCTCATGGCCGTTCACGAGCACCCTGCCGTTGTCGATCATTTCTCTCGCGACGGAACGGCGTTTCATGAGCCTGCTCTGCTTCAGGAACAGATCGAGACGCACGGATAATTGTAGCGGAAAAAGAAGGGATTTACAATCAGAAATCCGGGAGCACCCGGAGAAACAGCGGTGCGCCGGGGACGGATCAGCGCCGATCGCCGCCCAGAAAAGGGGCCAGGATGGCGTTCGCCTCGCGGATGATGCGCTCATGCTCGGCGAGAATGTTCGCTTTCGCGGCTTCGATGCAGGAACGCAGGGGGAGGGGAGTATCATCCGGCACTTCGTTCTCATCGAGTACCCGAACGTTCCCGTCGGCATCGATCAGAACATCGACTGCAAGGTCCCTCCAGGAGAATTCCTCCGGACGGAGGGACACGCTGTCCGCGATGTTGAAGTAGTAGGCGGCCTTGCTTCCTCCGAAGCGCCAGACATACAGCGTATAGGGACGGTCGGTCCAGTACAGCGCGTACGTGACATCGCCGGGGAAGAGCTGCGTTCCACTCACATCATAGGGCCGTTCAATGACGTACCGCAGAACGCCGAACCCGCCGTCAAGACGCAGCAATTCACAGGAGAACCGGTGTGTCGCGCCGGACAGGGTGATCTTCTTTTCTACACAGGCCGCCATGGGGGGCCCGCTCAGGATCCGCTGGCCATCGCGATCGCGGCCCCGATGCGCCCGAGTGTCCGGTCTCTGCCCATTATTTCCACGACATCAAAGATGCCGGGGCTGACCGTCGAGCCCGTGAGCGCGACCCGCACGGGCTGCGCGAGCTTGCCCAGTTTGACGCCTTTTTCTGCCACGAGCCCGTTGAACACACGCTCGATTTCGGAATGAGTAAAGGGGTCAAGCGACGAAAGCCGCGATGAGAGTTCGGTGAGCAGCGGCAACACATCCGGGGTCAGGTGTTTAGCCCTGGCCTTCTCATCCATCACGATGGTGTCGAGCAGAAAGGGAAGCGAGGCTGTTTTCATCTCGACCAGCGTGTGGCTTCGCTCGGTCAGGATAGTCACGAGCTTCTTGAACCATTCGATGCCGGGCTCGCGTCCCGGCTGAAGCACGCCATCCTTCCGGAGCAGGTCGAGAACGAGTTCCGCGAGCCTCCCGGGCTCCGCCTGCTGAATGTAGTGATGGTTGAGCCAGAGCAGCTTCTCGGGATTGAAGACGGACGGGGCTTTGCCTACGCTGTCCAGCGAGAACGTGTCGATCAGTTCCTGCCTCGAGAATATCTCCTGATCGCCGTGAGACCAGCCGAGGCGGGCGAGATAGTTCACCAGCGCTTCGGGAAGGTAGCCGAGATCGATGTATTCGGTAACGGCGGTCGCGCCGTGTCGCTTCGAGAGCTTGGTCTTGTCCGACCCCAGGATCATCGGCAGGTGGGCGAATTCCGGCGGTTCGTATCCCAACGCCTGGTAGAGCTGGATCTGGCGCGGCGTGTTGTTCAAGTGGTCATCGCCGCGGATCACATGGGAAATTTTCATGGTCACGTCATCGACGACGACGGCAAAGTTGTAGGTGGGAAGACCGTCCGAGCGCTGGATGATCAGGTCGTCGAGCTGCTGGTTTTCGAAGGTCACTGCCCCGCGGATCATGTCGCGCACAATCGTCTGGCCCTCGTCGGATGAAAGGAACCGTACCGCCGGCGTTCTTCCCGGGAGAGGTGCGGCCAACGACCGGCACTTCCGGTCGTACTTGGGCGGCTTGCCCGCAGCAAGCGCCTCCTTGCGCCTAGTTTCGAGTTCCTCGGGAGTGCAGTAGCAATAATAGGCTTTGCCTGACTGAAGCAGGCGGTCCACATGCTCACGGTATATATCTGTCCGCTCGGTCTGGCGGAAGGGACCCTCGTCCCAATCAAGACCGAGCCACTTCATGCCATCCAGAATGATCCCGATCGACTCATCGGTTGAGCGCGTCTGGTCCGTGTCTTCTATCCGGAGAACAAAAGTGCCTTTATGGTGCCGGGCGTAGAGCCAGTTGAAAAGGGCGGTGCGGACGCCGCCGATGTGGAGGGCACCGGTGGGGCTTGGCGCAAAACGGACTCGGACTGTATTCATCGTGTTATCGGCTCCTTGCATCGTGATATCCATCCCGCTGAAACATGGCATTATAACAAATATCTTGTGCGAGATAAAGAAAATTCATGGGAGATTCTTGATAGCCGCCCAGAGGGATGAAGAGGCTAACAGCTTGAGTTTCAACGTAAAACCCGGACAGTTTCCAAGCCGGGGGGAAGGGGGACGTAATTGACAAAGGAGAAGGTCTTAGCTATCATTGGTTCAGGCTCAAATTACAACTTGATGCCTTTCCGAGATGATCCGACTCGAAATGTCGTTGGCCCGAAGAGAGTCATAAAAGGGCGGAGGTGTGCGGCTATGGATATCAAGGTATTGTCGACGGCTCCTGTTGTTGAAATCGATGGTGTGAGATACCATCACCATCCGAATGGCGGTGGCATGGTCGCTGAGCACGCGCAGGTCGAGGATTCCGTCTATGTCGGTCCCTTTGCCAAAATATGCGGTCATTGCAGGCTGAGGGGAGAGGTGTTTGTGTTCGGAAACGCCTGGATCTTCGACAAGGCGGAGGTTACGGGGAGGGCAGAGATATTTGGGAATGCCCGGGTCTTCGGAAATGCCAAGGTTCAGGGTGACGCCAAGGTGTATGGGTCCGCAAGCGTCTATGGCGACGCGGTCGTGAGCGGCTATGCGGAGATCGCGGAGAAGGCTGAAGTAGGAGGTACGGCACGGATCTTTGGGAATGCGCGTGTCGGCAATGATACGAAAGTTCTCGGGGAGGGTGGCGCAAGCAAGAGAGCGGCATAGGGACCGGAAAAAACATACAATTAATAAAAAAAGAAAAAGGGACGGTGCAGACACCGTCCCTTTTTTGTTGCCGGTTGGCTCAGGGTCACTTAGACCCCGAACGGCTTTGCGTAGAGCAGAATGAGGACCACGACCAGCGTATAGATGGCGAGCGACTCGATGAGAGCCAGACCCACGATCATGGTGGTCATGATCTTGCCCGAGGCTTCCGGGTTCCGGGCGATGCCTTCCACCGCGCGGCCGATGCCGAGGCCCATGCCGATGCCGGTGCCGAGAGCGGCGATGCCGATGCCGATCGCCGAGGCGAAGGCCACGGTGCCAAAGAACGAAAACTTGGCCGCATCTGCCGAAGGAGCCGCCGCTTCTGTTGCGAATGCTGCGGACGCAACGAGCATGAGGCCTGCCACGAGAACCATAATTGCAGAGATCTTCTTCATGTGATTTGCCTCCTTTCTTCAGGGGTCGACTGCTTGCCCGGAATCGTGCCGGATTACTACCTCCCGCGGGCTCTTTCCATGGGAAAGAACAGCAGCCCCGGGGTATCGATGATTTTTAGTGATGCTCCCCGCCGAGGTGTGCTTCCTCAATGGAGCCGGAAAGATACAGCATGGTCAGGAGCGTGAAGACGCCGGCCTGCACGAAAGCAACCAGAAGGCCCAATCCCAGGATCGGAACCGGAGCGATATAGGGTGCGAGCAGGGCAAGCACGAGAAGCAGCTTATGTTTGGCCACCATGTTGCCGAAGAGACGGAAGGTGAGCGACATGACGCGCGCGAAGTGGCTGATCACCTCAATAGGGAGCATGAGCGGCGCAAGCCCCCACATGGGGCCCATGAAATGCTTGACATAGCCGATGCCGTGCCTTCTGACGCCGATATAGTGGGTCGCGGTGAATGATACGAGCGCCAGTGCAAGCGTCGTATTGATGTTGGCTGTTGGCGAGTCGAACCCGGGAATAAGCCCCAGGAGGTTGCAGACGAGTATAAACAGGAAGAGAGATCCCACCAGAGACAGGTAGTGCCGACCCTCCGGTCCCATGATATCGACGACGAAATTTTCCAGGGCGCCGACCACGGTTTCGAGCAGGTTCTGCACTCCCGTGGGCGCATCTCTTTTTAGCGAGAAGCGTGCAGCAAGGGACAGGCCGATCAGAATGGCCATCGCTAGCCACGAGTAGGTAACATGCTCGGGAATATGATGGATCTCTGGTAAGAGCAGCGGTCCTTCTTTCATGGTTCTACTCCTTTTATGCGTGCAATGACAGAAAAAATTTACAGGAAGGCCTGTTTTTTGTCAAGAAAAAAGCCGGAAAAGAACCATAAGAATTCTTAATAATCATATGCAAGTTAATTATTGGACGTTTCGTGAAATCGATCTCACGCTGCCGGACCATTCATCGGTGGGTATTGCTCCCTGTTGTCGGCTCGGCAATCCAGCGGGAGCACGGGCACGAGGGATAATGAAAAATCGGCGGGTCACCCGGTTGAGAATGTATGGGCGCTGCTTCTGGCAGGTACCCCAAAAGGGGACTCATCGAAATGTCTGGGAAAGGGAAAAAGATGCTGATGGTGCGGGAGAGAACAATGAACGGTCTAGCCTCGGGCGGGCATTGGTTAGACGGTCATGATCTCTTTTTCTTTGTGTTCCAAGAGCTCATCGATTTTCTTAATATAGCTGTCTGTTGTCTTCTGGATCTCGTCCTGCAGCTTCTTTGTTGCGTCTTCGGAGACGTGGGCGTCCTTGTCCTTGCTTTTCTTCCTGATCTCGTCGTTCACATCCCTTCGGATGTTTCTGATGGCAACCCGGCAGTCCTCGGCCAGCTTTTTTGCATGTTTTACGATTTGCTGCCTGCGCTCCTCGGTGAGTGGAGGTATCGTGAGGCGGATGATCTTTCCGTCGTTCGAGGGGGTGAGCCCGACATCGGATTTTAATATGGCCTTCTCGATCTCACCGAGCATCTTGGCTTCCCATGGCTGGATCGTGATCTGGCGAGGATCGGGCACTGCCATGTTCGCAACCTGGCTGAGGTGCGTCGGTGTCCCGTAATAGTCAACCGTAATGCCATCCAGTATGCCGAGCGAAGCCCTGCCGGTCCTGAGGGTGGCAAGCTCTCTCCGCAGGACATCGAGGGCCTTATTCATTTTGTCCTCGGCCTTCTTTTTTAGCTCGTTAACCATTGTTCCTCCCGATGACGAGAGTCCCGATCTTTTCGCCCAGAACGATCTTCCTGATGTTGCCGGGGACCGTCAGGTTGAAGACCAAAATAGGAAGATTGTTGTCCATGCACAGGGAAATGGCCGTCGCATCCATGACGCGAAGGTCCTTCTGAAGAACGTCGATGTACGTCAGGGAGTCGTATTTGCTGGCTGTCTTGTCCTTCATGGGGTCCGCGGTGTAAACGCCGTCCACCTTGGTAGCCTTCATGATGACTTCGGCTCCTATTTCCATCGCCCGGAGCGCCGCGGCGGTGTCTGTCGTGAAATAGGGGTTGCCGGTGCCCGCCGCGAAGATGACGACGCGCCGCTTCTCGAGATGGCGAACCGCGCGCCGGCGGATGTACGTCTCGGCAAGTTCGCGCATCTCGATGGCCGATTGAACCCTCGTAACAACGCCCTTGTTTTCCAGGACGTTCTGCAGGGCCAAGGCGTTCAGGACCGTGGCTAACATTCCCATATAATCCGCGCTCGCCCGCTCCATACCCTTGGCGGCCCCGGACAGTCCCCGGAAGATATTGCCGCCGCCGATGACGATCGCGATCTCGACGCCGAGGTCGTACACATCTTTCACCTGGGACGTGATCGAATCGAGCACGGAGTGGTCGATCCCGTACCCCTGGTCTCCCATCAGGGCCTCACCGGAAAGCTTGAGAAGGATCCTCTTGTATTTCGGCTGCGTCATAGGCGGCTCTCGGGAAATCGGCTTGCCCTATTTCAACTGGGCGGCAACTTCCTCGGCAAAGCATTCCTTCTTTTTTTCGATGCCCTCGCCGAGCTGATACCGAACGAAACGGCTCACGCTTGCCCCCGCTTTCTTGAGCAGGTCCCTTACCTTAAGCTTTCCGTCGGGGTCCTTGATGTAGATTTGGTCGACGAGGCAGCTGTCGGAATAAAATTTCTCCAGTTTGCCCTCGATGATCTTGCCGATGACGGCGGAAGGCTTTCCCGACTCCTTTGCCTGTGCTTCATAGACCGAACGCTCCCGATCCAGCACATCGGCCGGAACGCTCTCGCGGGTCAGGAACGCGGGGTTCGCCGCGGCGATATGCATGGCAAGGTCCTTGCCGAGCTGCTCATCAGCGCCGCTATAATCTACCATGACGCCGATCCGGTTGCCGTGAATATATACGGCGACGCGGCCGGCTGTTTCGTACGAGACGAAGCGGCGGATGGTTATGTTCTCGCCGATCTTTTGGACGAGCCTGTTGCGGCGCGCTTCCACATTCTCGCCTTCAAGCGCGAGCTGCGACAGCGCCTGAACATCGGCGGGCTTCTGCGCCGCCACGAGTTCTGCCAGATCTTTCGCGAACTTCTGGAATTCATCGTTCTTGGCCACGAAGTCGGTCTCGCTGTTGACTTCGATGAGCACACCGCTCTTGGCGCTGCTCCGAATGGTGGATGCGATCATGCCTTCGGACGCCACGCGCGCCGCTTTTTTCGCTGCGGCGGAGAGGCCCTTCTTTCTCAGAATGTCAACTGCCTTTTCAAAATCACCGCCGGCCTCCTCAAGGGCCTTTTTGGCCTCCATCATGCCGACGCCGGTCTTTTCCCGTAGATCCTTTACTGAACTTGCCGAAATTGTTGCCATTTCAATAAACCCCTTTCCCTGAAAAAAAACTTACACCCTTCCGGGCGGACACCCTTCCGCATTACCGTCGTCCGATGCCGTCAGGGAGCAATCTTTATTCCTCTCCTTCGACCTCGGCATCTTCTGCAGCGGTCTCCACAGGAGCAGGAGCAGCCGCGACTTCACCGGCCGCCTTCGCGGCCTCCATGGCCTCGCCCGCCTCCTTGACGATGGCCTGCCTGCCTTCGATGACGGCATCGGCGATCTTCGATGCCATGAGGCGTATGGCGCGGATAGCGTCATCATTTCCCGGGATCACATAATCGATGTTATCGGGGTCGCAGTTCGTGTCAACCACGGCAACCACCTTGATCCCCAGTTTGTTCGCCTCGTGCACAGCGATGTCTTCCTTCCGGGGATCGATGACGAAGATCACGGACGGGGGCTCGGGCATGGTCTTGATTCCGGACAGAATCTTCTCGAGCTTGGTCCGCTCTTTTTCGAGGCCGGCAACTTCCTTCTTGGTCAGCTTGTCGTATGTGCCGTCTTCCTTCATTTTTTCGATCTTCTTGAGACGGTCGATACTTTTCTTGATCGTCGTGAAGTTGGTGAGCATGCCGCCCAGCCAGCGGCTCGAAACATAGTACATTCCGCACCGCTTCGCCTCTTCGGTTATGGAATCCTGGGCCTGCTTTTTTGTGCCGACGAACATGATGTCCTTGCCTTCTGCTGAGGACTGCCGGACAAAGTCGTAGGCTTCCTTGAAGAGCTTGAGCGTCTTCTGGAGATCGATGATATAGATGCCGTTCCGTTCACCGAAAATATACTTCTTCATCTTGGGGTTCCAGCGTTTCGCCTGGTGGCCGAAATGAACCCCCGCTTCCAATAACTCCTTCATCGTGATCGTGGACATGTGTCCCTCCTTTTGGGTTATGCCGCCGCGCCCGTCGTTTCCCGTCAGATCCGGCTTTCAGCCGGACACCCTGACGCGAGTCCTAGCGCGTGTGGATTTGCCTTATTAAAGGCGACCCTTAAAATAGCATATATGTTTATTCTTTTCAAGGAAAAAGTTCTCCGTTCTTAAAGGGGGGAAAGAGCGTGCCTTGCGGCAGGCTAGCATGATTTTTTTTCGCATTTATCTTTGATGACAGGATGCTTTTCTCATCCCTGCAAAAGACCTGAGGGGTGAGAGTTGTGGAAAATCAATAAATTGCGATCTGGCATGGGAGATGCAAATTATCAGGCAGAAGGGCGAAAAAGGAGGGCA
>DATIZR010000052.1 GCA_035516965.1 Nitrospirota bacterium | reverse complement strand
TTCATTAAAAAACAGCAAAAAGACTATTGTCTCTATAGTAATGATATCAGATAGGGTGCGATGAGAAGTCAAACGAAGAGATAGGGTATTTCCGGGATATTACAAAAAAGCGCAGAATGCTTCAAAATCAGACAGCATATCAACTCGAAGGGCGGCGATGGGCGACCATCAATGTCTCCCCGTCGGTTTCAATAACCCCGCATCGTCTCTCCGGCCCACGTCAGCGTCACATTTACCTTGCCCGTTTCGCCAAAATATAGTACGCTCGCTGTATATTGCTTCATATCCAAGAGCAGATCGCGCGCCTCACCGCTGCCCCGGCTTGAGTCACCCGGTCGCCTTACGGTCGCCCTGTCGCCGCGTCTGCTCTCAATCGGAGGGTGCACTCATGAAATGGCTTGCAAAGTACTCGGACCACGCTTACGCCTTGATGCGGATCGTAACGGGCTTCATGTTCGCGTTCCACGGCTGCCAGAAGATCCTGGGAATCATTTCCGATTTCCAGCCGGCCGTTGGATCCCAGCTCTGGTTCGGCGGGCTCATCGAACTCCTGGGAGGGCTGGCGGTTATGGTGGGGTATCAAACGAGACTGGCGGCTTTCCTCTGCAGCGGCGAGATGGCAGTGGCCTATTGCCAATTCCACTGGAAACTCCAGATGGGACGCAGCTTCTTTCCGGCGGTGAACAAAGGCGAATTGGCCGCTCTCTACAGCTTTGTTTTCCTCTATATCGCCACCCGGGGCGGGGTGAAGTGGAAGCTGGACAAAGCGAGCTGAAGGCGCGATCATAGCAACGCGCTCATCACCTTCCAACAGCCGGCAAGGCAGCTTAACAAGGATTCGTTGACCAGTTTTTCACTATGAACTCCGAGCTATGAACTGATTCAAACCTTGAGATCATCAAGATCTCGCAGCCGAACGAGCGTGCACTGCTCCGCGTGGAAACTCACAAGACCGCGGCGTAGGGGAATGACATAAAGTAGGCCGTGCCCAAAGTGCTACCCTCGTGCGGCGCAGCTTCTCATGTTGGGGGTGCTCAGTGAGAGTCGTGCAAAAATTAATTGCCTTTCTTCCCGCCATGCTCCTGGTCATTCTTGTCTCTCCTGTTCTGCCCGGCAAGAACGAGCATAAAACAAGAAGGATTTTTTTTACAACGGCGAACATCTGGTACGAAAAGGCAAATGATATTCCTTCAACCAATTATCACAAAGGCCGGATGCTCCCGATCGGGACAATGGTGACCAAGGTCAGCATCAGAGACGGGCATGCGTCGGGCCGGGTGTCGCAGTCGTCCGTACTGGCAAAAAAGCCTGATTCCATGATCGTTCCTATGGACATCACGTTCGAGGACGAGCACGGCGAGAAATTCGTAATTACCTTCCTCAAGAAACATGCAAGCAGCACGATGACCGTGCGCGATTACTTCAGGCAGTACTTTTCACGGGAAGACCCTTTGCGGGAGGGCGGGCCGGTCCAGCAGTTGACGGACGCGGAAAAAGAGAATGTAAAAAACGGGGTCATCAGCATCGGCATGAGCAAGGAGGCTGTTCTCATGGCCTACGGATATCCGCCGAGCCACAGGACGCCCTCGATCGAGGACGATCACTGGATTTACTGGATCAGCCGCGTAAGTCAGAAAGAAGTGTTTTTTGCCGATGGCAAAGTCGTTCAAATTAAGTGATTGTTGTCGTTAACGTTACCAAGAAACTGCGCTTTCCATCTCTGTGCGGGATCGAATTCTCCGTCGTGATCCATCGGACTCGAGTCGAAACTAATTTATCGCCCCTTCCTTGTCGGCAATATCCGGTGGCTCCGGTTTTAAGAGCCCCTGCTGCGACATCCTCTTCGTGACCGACCTCGACAGGGATTGCATGACAACCCTGTCAAATATTCCGTCCCGCTGCCATGTTCTCGACGTCGCGGTCCAGATCAACCGGTTCGTTTTCGCGGAATACAAGTTCGTTTGTACGTTGAGATAGGAGTCCCTATAGTGTGCCCAGGGAAATTCCACATCGGTGGCTGCCGTGCCGGTGACCGTGCTCGTAAGCACGGCATCCGCCCCCGCACTCTCAGCCTGCAGGGAGATGGCGTTGGTGTCCGTTATCGCCGAGTCCAGCAGCGCGGGGTAACTTGCGACTGCTTCGACGCCATGATTCATCACGTCTCCTACGAACTGGTCTTCGAATACTTTTCTGTCCGCCAGGCCCCGCGAATCAGCGACCACCATGATCTTATCAGGACGCCCTTGATACGCCTCGTCTCTCCAAACCGCGGAGAACTTGGTCAAAGAGCACGACGTCATAAGAAGCAGGGCCGCTACCGCCACTATCGGGTAAAGCTTTTCTCTGTATTCATTCATAACGCAGGCCCTCTTTTCAGGAACCGGGAACGGCGGATGTTTCCTCTTCCCCGGCGGTCTTGGACTGAAGAACCGAAACCATGAGCAGGAGACTGTTACTGGTTCCTTGCATCGCTTCACTGACGAAGATGAACCGTTAATCTTTTGCCCCCTCCCTATCGGCGACATCGGGAGCCTCGGGCTTTAACAGCCCCTCCAGTGCCATTTTGTTCGTGATTCTCCGTACCACGGACCGGATGCCGTACATGTCCTTCATGTCGTCCCGCTGCCAGGTTCTCGTCGTCGCGGTCCAGATCAACCGGTGAGTTTTTACTTCATACAGGGACGTCTGTACATCGGTATAGATGTCCCGGTAGAGCGCCCAGGGAGCTTCCCAGGTGTTAGCCTCGTAGCCCGTGACCCTGCTGGTGAGCACCGCATCAGCCCCCAGCGCCTCGGCCTGCGCATCGACCGACTTCTGGTCCACCCGTGAAATGTTTTGCATCACAGGGTAGCTTGGGATCGCGTCGGCGCCGTGTTTCTTCACGCTTCGCACGAACTCGTCTTCGAAAAGCCTCCGATCAGCCAACCCCTGAGAAGTATCGACTACCATGATCTTCTGCGGCTGGGTCTGATAGGACGCATCCTTCCAAACCGCAGTGAATGTGGTCGAGGAGCACGACGCTATAAGCAGCACCGCTGACGTTAAAAACAGGCGGACCTTTCTTGCGTATTCCATGGATCAAGCGCTCCTTTTTTGCGGAAAACTGCTGAATAACACGACGCCCCTTCGAGACGATTGGGCCAACAGCTCCATGATTCCATTCCGGTGAGTTCCGCGCATCGACGCGTGTCTCTTTGTAAGTTATTATAGCAGCCTCTTGTTTTCCCGGGAGTCGATTGTGAGGCCCTGCGATGTTTCTGAATATCGCTTCTTGCTAAGGGGGGGCTTCGCGCAATGACCAGCCTTTCTTATGTAATTCCGAAATCGCCATGATTTTCGTTCAAAAGAAGTGCGCGTTGGCGGGCCACATATGAGTCTTATTTGCCTGGTCTGAGTAGAGTCACTGGCCTTGCCGGGCATTTCGACTATTTATAGTACTTTTTAATTAGCTGCTCCTGCCGGAACGACTCGTCACATTCGCATACCAATTGCCAGGGGACCCCGAAGCCTCCGGGAATCCTCTGGGACAGGCCTGCTCTCTTGCCATTCTTCAAATTTTCTGGCCTATTCTTTCATAGCTCGTTCGCCCCGCCTCGGATACACCGGCGCTGTTCATCATGCGCCTCTCCTGCGGGAACGAGAAGAGGTCTGTTGTGAGGATAACGCGGATAGCCGGATCTTCCTAACCCGGACAAGCCGGATCAAAACCAGAAGCTAAGGGCGTCTCTCGCGGAGCACGCGGAGAAAGCAGAGTTTTTCTCTGCGAGCTCTGCGCCTCTGCGAGATATTTTCTTGCCGTTTTGTAAAGAATTCGATTTGTTAGTTACTAATACCACCCTCCAGGGTGCGTCTCCGCTTCTCTCGTATGGCCTGTCATCATGCATCAGAATATTGTATAATGAAAACAATCGTCATATGAAAAAGAAAATTATCATTTCCGTCATCCCCGTACTTCTTCTGGCCGTCGCCGGTACCGCAGGCTACGTTCTCACGAACCTCAACTCCATCGTGAGGGCTGCCATAGAGAAGTACGGTTCCCAGGCAACGAAAACGGCTGTCCGTGTATCTTCAGTGAAGATAAGAATACTTGGGGACGTTGTTTCGCACGTTGCTTGACGTGAATCACCCTTAGAGGACTATCGAAGCGCCCTCAGGGCTCCAGCATCCAACATTGATCTATGCCCCTCATTCATCAATCCTCCTATCACGCACCCTTCCTCCTGAGGAACGGCGACCTCCAGACCCTTTATCCGGCTATCACGCGAAAGCTTTCACCGGCGCTGTATCAGCGGGAGCGCATTTATACGCCTGATGACGACTTCCTTGATCTTGACTGGTCGCGGGCTGGCAGCAGGAAGCTGGTCATTCTTTCCCATGGCCTCGAGGGCAGCACCTACCGCCATTACATGATCGGCATGGCGACCCTGATGAACAGGCATGGCTGGGACGCCCTGGCGTGGAACTACCGTGCCTGCTCGGGAGAGATCAACCGCCGGCTTCGCATGTATCACAACGGGTGCATCGACGACCTGGACTGCGTGGTGCAGCACTCGCTCAAGACCGGGATGTACGATACAATCGCCCTCATCGGGTTCAGCCTCGGTGGCAACCTGACCTTGATGTACCTGGGAAGCATGGCGGATAGGCTCGATGGGCGGGTCCGCCGCTCCGTTGCCTTTTCCGTGCCCTGCGACCTGAAGGCGGGGGCGCTCCAGCTCGCGAAGACGAAGAACTGCCTCTACATGAAACAGTTCCTTGTTTCGCTCCACGAAAAGATCAGGCTGAAGATGAAACAGATGCCCGGAGCGATCAACGACGACGGCTATGGCCGCATCAGGGACTTCAGGGGTTTCGACGACCGTTACACCGCGCCGATCAACGGCTTCAGGGATGCCGAGGACTACTGGGAGAAATGCAGCAGCAAGAGGTTCCTTTCAGCGATACGGATCCCGACGCTGATCGTGAACGCCCAGGACGATCCCTTCCTCGCCAACGCGTGCTATCCCATCGAGCAGGCAAGGAACAGCCAGGAGGTGCATCTGGAAATACCAATGCATGGCGGTCACGTGGGCTTTGTGCAGTTCAACGAAGATGGGAGCTACTGGTCCGAGAACAGAGCTGTTGAATTTCTCGGACAGGAGTGACGGCTCATCAGTAACTACTCGGCATGAGTAACCCTTAGAAGTCGCGAAAAATCAATCTATCCGCGGATGGATGCAGATTTTAAGACAGTAATTTCGGCTTGTTTTAATCCGTGAACTCTGCGTAATCTGCGTAATCTGTGGAAAAGAATATCTGAACTGGATTTAACCCGCCGGGCGGTTCAAACGGCAGAATGATAACCTGTCCTGGCCACTCGGGCATAAATGATCGTAACGACATGATATACTCTCACCTATAATCTCTCTGCTTCACACAAACAGGATCGCGCTCTACGCCTAAAGTAGCTAAAAAATAAAGAAGGGCAAAATGAAAACAGTGTCCCGCACACGTTTATTGCCGCGCCTTCGTAGTCTGCTGATGCCATATCGCGACCACAGGTAAGAACAGGCTGCGTTTTTCCAAGCATAACGCCGGGAGGGCACTGAGGAACGCTCTGTGCTCCCTATTGATAGTTTTGGCAATACGAATAAAAAGGAGGCCGATCATGGAACAGTCGCGTAGAACATTTCTCAAGATAGCGAGTGCAGCGGGAATTGCCGTCGCCGCCGGCAAATCTCTTGTCCCGGCGGCGGAGCAGCCGAAGCAGCAGCCAGTTGGCGACCGGAAGGACCTTCCCCAGCAGATGACGTTCTGCACGCTCCGCAACGACGGCCGGTACTCACTTGGCATTCGCACGCCAAAGGGAGTTCTCGACGTGGTGAGGGCGTCCAAGATACTGGGAAAAAGCGCGCCGACGACCATTGACGAGGTGCTGCACGGCGTGGACCCGCAGGCACTCAAGGGGCTGGTCGATGCGGCTCTCGCGAGCGAAGGGCTAACGTCAGCATTCGTCGCCGAGGACAAGGCGGCCTTCGGTCCCGCGGTGACGAACCCGGAGAAGATCATCTGCCTCGGCTACAACTATAAACGGCATGTGGCCGAGATGCACATCCCGACGCCCGCGTCGCCGGTCCTGTTCAACAAGTTCAACAATGCGCTGAATTATCACAACGGCGTCATCAACCTGCCCCAGAAGGTGGCGAAAAAGTTCGATTACGAGGTGGAACTGGTGATCGTGATCGGCAGGACCGCGCGCGACGTGAGCGAGGCGGACGCGCTCTCGTACGTTTTCGGCTACGCTGTGGGCAACGACTTCTCTGCCCGCGACCTGCAGTTCAAGACAAGCCAGCTGATGCTGGGCAAGACCAGTGACGGCTTTGCGCCCCTCGGACCGTGGCTGGTGACCGCGGACCAGGTGCCGGACCCGCAGAACCTCAAGCTCGAGTGCCGCGTGAACGGGGAGGTCCGGCAGTCGTCGAACACCAACGACATGATCTTCGGTTGCAAGACCATTGTCAGCTATATATCCCATGTCTGGACGCTCAGGCCGGGGGACATCATCTTTACGGGCACTCCCGAAGGTGTGATCCTGGGCTATCCGCCGGAGAAGCAGGTCTGGCTCAAGCCGGGCGACCAGGTGACGACGTCGATCGAGAAACTGGGAGAGCATCGCTTCACGCTGGCCTAGCCGCAGGCATGATGGCGGGCCTGGTCAATGCGGAGGGAACGATCGGGGGCAGGCCCCGGGTCTTGAGTCGTCGGCCGTTCACGGTTCCTTGCTGCCTGGCAGGAATGTACGAAGAAGCGGTACCGTGTTAAACGGTCAAGGACCGGGGAAGACAAGCTCTCCGGTCTTTTTTACGGCTCTCTTTGCTCCTCCTCGCCGCCACTCACCTCATCCTTCCGCCGGCCGTGTTACACTATGCATTGAACAGATGCCGGAGGGAATCCTTACTGAGCTTGCCTTAGTCGGGGAAAGAGGAGAGCTCCATGCCGGTCGTGAGAATATCCCGGGGGTCCTTCAAGCCCGAAGACTACGAGAGAATCAAGGCGCGTCTCGATGAGTCTCAGCAAACGCTCGTGCGCGCGATCAAGAAACTGAGCGGCTGCATGCATTACTGGGCCGGCATCGATCGGACAACGAATACGATGGTCAACGTCAGCGTGTGGGCGTCGCCGGCAGACGCAAAGCAGATGGAAACGCTGGCCCCCATGCTTGCCTTGGCGGGAGAGTTCGTCAAGCTGGGAGTCGTCTTTGAGCGTCCCATTGCAAATTATGAAACGCTTTGGCAGATCGAGACAGGGCGGAATCCCTAAGGGAAGGTTTGCGGCTTGATATTGCTTCTTACTGCCCCTCCGTGTCAAAACCGAATACGGGACGTTACCTTGAAATAGCCTGGCCGATGCCGGTCCGTAACGAACCGCGCTCTCCATGGCAAAAAAGCAAGCTATTCGCCTGATGCGAAATCCGGGGCAGGTCAATGGGATGCGCGGGATTCAACGTGCAAGTTTCGTTTGTGATATGCTCTTAAAAATGCTATCTTACCACATTATCGACGAACAGGTCGGATGACATCTCTGCATCATTGTAAAAGCACCATTCACTATGGATAAAGTTATTCCTTTTCTGATACAACACGGATACGCGGTGCTGTTTGTATGCGTCCTTGCGGAAACAATGGGGCTTCCCCTGCCAAGCGTTCCCTTATTCATTACCATGGGGGCGCTGGCCGGGGATGGGAAGGTGAATCTGTTTTTCTGCATCGGTTTGGGAGTCTGCGCTGCGCTACTAAGCGACATTGTATGGTACCTCTTGGGCCGAAAACGCGGAAGCAAGGTGCTATCCTCGGTCTGCCGTATTGCTCTGGAACCGGACTCCTGCGTCCGCCGCACAGAAAGCATCTTTGGAGTGTACGGCGCCCGGTCCCTCCTGATAACAAAGTTTCTCCCCGGATTGAGCGCCGTGTCAACGCCTTTGGCGGGCATCATCCGCATGCCCCTGCCGCGTTTTATACTATTCGACGTACTGGGAATACTCCTTTGGGCGGGTGCCTATTCCCTGGTGGGATTTATCTTCAGCAGACAGCTTGATCGTGCCCTGGACTACGCCGGGGGCATGGGCAAAACGCTCTTTGTGTTCGTGGCCGTGGGGCTGACTATTTTTGTCCTTAGAAAATATTCTTTACGTCGGCGATTTTTAAGGCAGCTCGTCATCGCGCGCATAACGCCGGGCGAGCTGAAACAAAAATTAGACGCCGGAGAAAACATAATGATAATTGATGTGCGCCATTCCCTGGACATCGAAGCCGATCCCTATGTCATCCCCGGCGCTTTGCGCATGTCGTTAGACCAGGCAGAGAGCTATCCTGTATTATCAAGTGACCGTGAGACGGTCGTTTATTGCACGAGACCCGACGAAGCCCTGAGCGCCCGGGTGGCGCTGATCTTGCGGCAGAGGGGGATTAAGCTTGTTCGACCGCTTTTAGGGGGATTTCACGGCTGGCGCGAAAATGGATATCCCATAGAACCGGCTACAACAGAAAAGTAATAGTGTAAGGATATGTCTATTCCCTCTCCTCTGATGGCGCCGATTGCCGGTTGAATGTGACACGATTCTCCCTATCCCCTTGCTATGGCCGGACAACGAACGCCTGGCAAAGCTGCGGTCGTTGACCTCCCGCTCATTTGGTCTTGCACGCTCGCCGGACATGCGGTCTCGAAGGAGGAGGATGAAAATGACTCCATCGCGGGAACGAGGGATCGTCAATATTTTAAGCCGGAGCAATGTCGCTGAGACAGCGCAAAAGCTGGCGGGAATTATCGAGTCAAGAGGAATGACGGTATTTGCACGGATCGACCAGCGCACGGCTGCGAACGCCGTCGGGCTCGATATGAAGCCGATGGTTCTGCTCGTATTCGGCAATCCGAAAGCGGGAACGCCTCTGATGCAGAAGTATCCCTCCCTCGCGATCGATCTGCCTTTGAAGGCGCTCGTATGGGAAGACGAGGTCGGACGGGTATGGATCAGCTATAACAGCCCGGAGTACTTGATGCAGCGGCACGGATTGGCCGAGAAGCCGTTTCAAGCCGTGGAAGGGATAGTTGCACAGGCAGTGCAGTAGTTCGAAGCGGAATACTTATCAGGATCAGGCCTACTTTCATGTCATCTTGATCCAATGACCGAGAAAAATCGGGGCAAATGGCACTCAAGTAGACCTGATCCCAAGTTATCGGCTGTTCGATGAGGCGGGTGACTGCGACGGCCTTCCCGGCCTCGGCCCCGAACTCGAACCGGATGGCCTTGAGTTCGAGCGCTTCAGGAGCTTCCGCCTTCGTTTCTGCGCCTCCAGCTGCTTGTTCTTCTTTTTCACCGAGGGCTTTTCGTAATGGCGCCGCTTCTTCAGCTCTCCCAAGAGGCCGTCCAGCTGGAGCTTCTTCTTTAAATCCCTCAAGGCCTTTTCGATGTTCTGGGACTGGACCCTTACCTCCACGATCTGCCTCCTCCGCCGCCGTATCCGCCGCGCTTATCGCCTCTGCCGCCGCCGGAACCAGAGCGCTCAGTCTTTGGCCGGGCCTCGTTCACCGTGATCGTCCGGTCCATGAACGTTGTGCCGTTCATGGCAGTGATCGCCTTGGCCGCGTCCTCGTCCGTTGCCATCTCCACGAAACCGAATCCCTTGGACCTGCCGTCCGCCTGATCGACGATCAGCGTGGCGGAGGTCACCTCGCCTATCTTCGAGAAAGCCTCCCGCAAATCCTCCTCGTGGGTGTTATACGACAAATTCCCTACGTACAGTTTCTTAGCCATGTTGTCTCCTTGTGTTGCTTCAAGTTCGCCTGACGGTCACTGCCGCACAGCGCGTTAGATCTTCTTCGGGTCATGCCCCGTCCCAAAATAGGGCGGCGCGGACTCGCTTGGTTGTCCGCAAAAAACCTCATCGTTCCCTAACCAAATGTGCTGTCGCTTTTTACGGGAGAAAAGGTGAGAGCAGGAGGAGTCAGTGATCGATGAGAGGTGCGGACGACATCTCGTTCCAAAACGACAGGGCCTTGCCCCGTTAATAGTCTTTGTGATTATTATAGTGGCTTTTACCGCCAATTGCAAGGATTTTCCGAGAATAGGACTGCGGGAACGTTGATTCACTGCGTGGTTTCCGCTCTTATGCATGGTCGATACCACTGCCTGGCAAAAATGGCAACCTTTCCTTTAATAATCCCTTCCAGCCGCCCGTAATGAGAGGTATTGAAAACTTTCATGAAAAAAGGCAGAAAACGCACGAAAGGGGCCCCCCTCGTCAGAGAGAGTTTCTCCTGAGCAATAATAACCATTGACATCTCGGCACAGAAGGGGCATTATAGCCTCAGAAGTTCCGGATGTTCTTGTAGGGAAACCGCAAAGACAGATAGACTTTGCGGCTTTTTTTTGTCCTTTTCCGTCGCTTCAATTCACAAGAAGGAGGTAGCTCATCATGGAGACAGGTACCGTAAAGTGGTTCAATGATTCCAAGGGTTTTGGATTCATTACCCGTGAAGCAGGCAGCGATGTTTTCGTTCATTTCGGCGACATTCAGGACAGCGGCTTCAAGTCGTTGGCTGAAGGCCAGTCAGTGCAGTTCGACGTTGTCGACTCGCCCAAGGGCCCCAAAGCAGCCAACGTTGTAAAGCTCTAAGCGATCTGACGCTTAAACCACTGCAGGCCCTGATGAATATCAGGGCCTGTTCTTTTCTGAAGAACGAGAAAGGCTGAGTCGTTCTTATCCACAGATTTTACAGTTTCCGGGGCAATCCTGCATCACTGCGTGGGGCTTTTGTCTTTTCCACACGAAAGGAGAAACATGAACCACAGACAGAGTTATAGACAAAAAATGGAATTGGAGAGGGCCGCCCTGGAAGCTGACGGCCTGGTTTCTGATCGCCATGCCGGGATTTCAAACATCGAATTTTGCATGACCTATTACCATCGTGGTGTAGATGCGGTTTTAATGAAGCGTACGCTCAGTTTCTCGCCTGCCGATTACGCCGGTTTTCATATGAAATGCATGGAGGCTGGGTGCACGGACGGCGGTTTCGATCTGGCCCCCGTTGTTGCCGGCCTGGCTAAGACCCATAAGAAGTCGATCAAGGGAAAGATCTTTTGCCACGGCAAAAACCAGTCCGTGGGGCACGCAAGTATTGCCTATGAGGTCAACATCCAGTACCATAAGCAGGTTACGTAGGCGCTTACACCCATACATCGACACGAGATTGTGATCTTAAATCAAGCTCTCTGTACAAAGGCAGGATAATTTCGTTCAAAGTCGTCAAGCTCGCAAAGAAATTCAAATCCTTTTGGGTTAAGCATGTGCGTCCGTTGCGTTAGGCGCGAGACGTCTTTGAATATGTAATTATCATTTCTCCTCCCCTGGACTCATCGCTCCGCGACGGCTGCCGCGGGCTGAGTTCGCGATAGGGAAGACTATCCGTCCCCGTTGCCGTTCGCACGGCCAGGGCTCTATGCAAAAAAGGCCCGTCCCCCCACCAAGGACAGGCCTTTTGCTTTTTCATCCATCACGGAAGAGATCCACTTCCTGCCGGGCCTTTCCGGGATGGCCCACTTATGCAGCTTTCTGTTTCAGGAACATGGGCACGAACACCTCGTCGCAGAACGACTCGATCGGGGTCGGCGTCGTGTTCTCCGCCCCGCGCTTCTCGGCCTTGATCTTCCCGTCATTGAAGGCCCCGGCCATGTCGACGTACGTCCTGCTCATGTCAGGCGACAGACCCATGGCTATCATGGCCTTTTCAGCCTGGTCATAGGGGAACATAACGTATGGCAGACCGGGTTTCCCGATCTTGCTCCCGATGATGCCCGAAGCCTCGGTCAGGGTGAGGTCACGCTGACCAAGGAGATAGCGGATCGACGAGCCGATGAAGTCCCGCTTCGCCAGGCGCTCGGCCGCATATTCCGCGATGTCCTTCGTTGCGATCATGGCGATCCTCAGATCGCCCCGGATCGCGCTGCCGGTGATTCCCTTGGACCTGATCAGGTCCAAGTTCCAGAGCAGGTTCTCCATGAAGTAGCCGGCCCGCATGTGCACGACATGGAGCCCCTGGATCCTGTTCAGCCGCTCTTCCATGTTATGCAGGCCCCTGATCGGCCCGGTCCCTTCGCCTCCAAGCTCCGCACCAACGCTCGACAGGTAGACTACGCGCTTGACCCTGGTGATCTCCAGCGCCCGCACGATGCTCTGACCGATCGTGTCGGCGTAATGCATGAATTCCGGCGCCGTCGGGTTTGGCGGTATCAGCGCGAACACCGCGTCAACGTCCGTGAAGGCCTTTACCAGGAACTCTGTTTCCTTGGCGTCACCTGCGAACGCAGTCACGGTCTTGCTCACCAGCGGCCGGAGACGGTCGGCTGTGCGCGAGATCACGCGGATCGGTTCGTTCTTCTTTGCCAGGATGGCGGCTATCTTGCTGCCCACATTACCTGTTGCACCCAGTATAGCTATCATACCAACACCTCCCCTTCACGCTCCATCCACCCTCGAAAAAGGGCTAATATCATCTTCTTTATATTTACAGCGTAGCACCGGAGCCGGCTCTCGTCAACCTTTACTCCTCCCTGGGCGGTTCCCCGGATTGGAGCGTTGCTACCGAAGTTGCATCCTGTGCCGCTTTTTGAGACCCTACGTTCTATATGCAATAATATCCATGAACTCAAAATTGTCTTCACACTTTTTATGTCATTCCTGCGAAAGCAGAAATCCAAAGTCGCATAGAAAAGAAGTTGGAATCCGGTTCTGGGCCGGAATGACGAACTTGGCATACAGTTAAGAAACGATCAATATCTGCCAGGCAAGGGACCCGTGAACAGGTGTAAACCTCAGACCGAGCAAAAAAAGCCGGCGTTCAATTCGAACGTCGGCTTCACTTTATAAAAAGAAGGCTGCGTTAACTTTTACAGCGTTGCATGCTGATACTGCATCTCCTGTTGCAGGGCAGCTGTAGCGTCCGGAACGCCGACTATCACCCAATTCTGGGGGCTATTCAGGATCCTCTTCACCATCTGCGCGTTCAGGGCGTGCCCCGACTTGTGCGCCACGATATGCCCAATGACCGGCATGCCGACCAGCGAGAAGTCGCCGATAAGGTCCAGGATCTTATGGCGGACGAATTCGTCCTTGTACCGCAGACCCTCCTTGTTCAGGACCGAATCTTTCCCGAGCGCCACGGCATTCTCAAGGGAAGCGCCCCTGGCAAGGCCGTTAGCCTGAAGGGCCTGGACATCGTTCACGAAGCCGAAGGTGCGGGCGTCGGCGATTTCCCGCAGATATGACTCTTCGGCCGGGACGTACTGAAGGCTCTGTTCCTTCAGCAGCGGATGGCTGAAGTCAATGAAATAGGAGATGCTGGTGGCCTCAGCCGGCCAGATCGCGACCTGCTTGTTGCCTACACGTACGAAAATCGGCCTGATGATCTTGATCATGGGCTGGCATTTTTCCTGGTTTTGGACACCGGCCTCGGCGATCAGCCTTATGAATGGCCCGGCGCTGCCGTCCATGATCGGCACTTCCTCCGCATCGATCTCGATGAAGACATTGTCGATATTCAAACCGGCACATGCCGAAAGGACATGCTCCACGGTCCTGACGATCACGCCATTCTGACCGAGCGTTGTTGCATAGCTCGTGTCGCCCGTATTGGCGGCAGCCGTGAGGATCTGACGCCCGCCGAGGTCGGTTCTGATAAAGACAATACCCGTATCAACGGGGGCCGGTTTCATTCGCAGTTGTACCGGCGTTCCCGAATGCAGGCCAGTACCGCTGCAGGATACTGTATTTCTTATGGTGCGCTGATATCTGATCATGAATATCGCCTCGAACGATGTACTACTAAAGCAATCAGCGTGCCATTTCCCTATATATAGAAATATTGCATTAACAATCTGTTATAGTACTAGTATCAAGAAGGCTGTGGTAAATATGATATTTCAGCGCGAAGCATTGTTGTAAATTGTACACAGCAGGCATCTCATCGCGGTTTATCACGAGTCATTAATCGCATCCAACAGGCTGACAGGACCAGTTGTTTCACCCCGTTTTTCGTTGACAGGGTACAACCCCTGTGATACATTTTTTTATAATTTAATGAAATTATCAGGAGTTAGGGAGGGCGCATGCCGCCAAAGCTCGATGAGCTGTACAAGAACGGGATAGAGGCTTTTGAAAAGGGAGACTATGAGAACGCTGAACTGTTCTTCCAGGAGATCCTGTCCCTGAACCCGAAGTTCGCCGACATCCATAACAAGATGGGCATCATTTTCAATCAGACGAACCGCCTGCAGCTCGCCGCGCAAGCCTTTGAAAAGGCCCTGGAACTGAATCCCGGCTATACCGAGGCATCGCTCAATCTAGCGATCACCTACAGCGATCTCGGCATGTATGACAAAGCCCGCGCTGTCTTTGAGAAAGCTTCCCATTTTTCCGAGCAGGCCGATAAAAGCTCCCGGTCCAATCTTGACCCTTTTGTGAAGGGCAAACTCGCCGACGAACATCTTCGGATCGGGAAAATCTACTACGAACTGAGATTGCTGGATGAGGCCATCGAAGAATATGAGAAGGCCCTGCGGCTGTCGCCGAGCTTTGCCGACATCATCACGCAACTCGGCATCGCTCTCCGGGACAAAGGCCGCTATGACGAAGCGATCGCCGAGTTCACGAGGGCCAAACAGAGCAATGCCCACTACATTCCGGCACGCCTGCACCTTGGCATTACCTACTACTCACAGGGCTTCTACGGACTGGCCGAAGAGGAATGGCGGGAAGCCCTCGTCTTCGACCCTGACAATTCCGCGGTCAGGACCTATCTTAATTTCGTGAAACCGCAGACCTCCTGACGGAGCCGTGCCTGTGGACCTGCTTGAAATAAAGGGCCTGACCACGCATTTTTTCACGCGGTCGGGCGTGCTCAAGGCCGTCGACAGCGTCAGTCTGCAGCTTAAGACGGGCCGCGTCCTGGGGCTTGTCGGCGAGTCGGGCTGCGGCAAGACGATCACCGCCCTTTCCATCCTGAACCTCGTTCCCTATCCCGGCAGGATCGTTTCCGGCAGCATTTTTTTTGAAGGCCGCAACCTCCTCACGCTCTCGCCCGAGGAGATGCGGCGGGTCCGCGGGGCGAAGATATCCATGATCTTCCAGGAGCCCATGACCGCGCTCAACCCTGTATTTACGGTGGGGAACCAGATCGCCGAAGTGCTCACGACCCATCTCAAGTCAACGTCGAAAGAGGCAATGCATTCCGCCGTCGAGCTCCTGCAGGCGGTCGGGATACCCTCTCCGGAGAAGCGGGTCCACGAATATCCTCACCAGCTTTCCGGGGGGATGCGTCAGCGCGTCATGATCGCGATGGCGATTGCGTGCAAACCCTCGCTCATTCTCGCCGATGAGCCCACTACGGCGCTGGACGTAACGATTCAGGCCCATATCCTGGAGCTCCTCGGCAGGATCCGGGCCGAGATGGGCATGGCCATGATCCTGGTCACACACGACCTTGGACTCATTGCCGAACGCGCCGATCAGGTCGCGGTGATGTACGCCGGGCGCATCGTCGAGCAGGCCGAAACGCGCGAGCTGTTTGCGGATCCCCAGCATCCTTACACGCGAGGACTCATTGCCTCGGTACCGAATCCCGAAGAAAAGCACACGCGTTTGCGCACGATCGCCGGCAGCGTCCCGCGGCCCCAGGACCTTCCCCTGGGCTGCAAATACATCACCCGCTGTGAGATCAAGACAGGACAATGCGAGAAGGAGCCGGAGCTGGTGGAGATCAGGGCGGGGCATTGGGTGAGGTGCTGGGAAGCGCGGTAATACCCTATTCGAAGATGGGAACCTACTAAATCGTATATTCAAAGGCATGGCAAGTACCCTTCTTGATATCAGAGACGTCTATAAGTCCTTCCCCGTGAAGTCGGGATTGGGGAGGACGATGGAAGCCAGAGCTGTTGACGGCGTTAGCCTCGCGCTGGCGCCCGGAGAGGCCCTCGGTCTCGTCGGAGAAAGCGGGTCGGGCAAGTCGACGCTCGGCCGGTTGGCGCTCCGTCTGTTGGAGCCAACGGCCGGCACCATCCTGTTCGAGGGCCGGGACCTCGGTGCTCTGTCGAAAGAGGAGCTCCGTTCGCTCCGGAAGAGGATGCAGATCATTTTCCAGGACCCCTTCGCCTCGCTCAATCCGAGGATGCGCATCAAGGATATCATCACCGAGCCGCTGGTCATACACGGGATGGCGAAGAACGATGAGCTGGAAGAAAGGGCCGTAGTGCTGCTTGCAAAAGTCGGACTGCCCGCTGATGCCAAGAACCGGTATCCCCACGAGTTCTCGGGAGGTCAGCGCCAGCGCGTCGGCATTGCCCGCGCCCTTGCCAGCGGACCCTCGCTCATCATCGCCGATGAGCCGGTCTCGGCGCTTGATGTCTCGGTCCAGGCCCAGATCATCAATCTCCTGCAGGACCTGCGGGACGAGCTAGGCTTGTCCTTCCTGTTCATTGCCCACGACCTGAACATCGTTCGGCACTTTTCCGATCGCGTTGCAGTGATGTACCTCGGCAAGATCGTCGAACTGGCGCCCGCTGAAGATATCTACGTAAAGCCTTCACATCCCTATACGGAGGCACTGCTCGCTGACATACCCGTACCTGATCCAACGAAGAAAAAGAAGCACATCCTCCTGCACGGCGATATTCCGAGCCCGACGCACATCCCCCCGGGATGCCGCTTTCATACGAGGTGTGTGTACCGATTCGAACCCTGCGACAAGATCGTTCCCCGCACTATTGATCTCGGCAACGGCCACTTCGTCGACTGCCATCTGAGGGATGACAGCATGCTGCCCCGGAATCGTTAGCAGTCACTCAACCCCCCAAAAAGCAATCCATCTTCACGGAAGTATTCTTTCGCCCTCAGCTCTTTGAGGCACGCATTTTCGCATTTATCTTTGATGACAGGATGCTTTTCTCATCCCTGCAAAAGACCTGAGGGGTGAGAGTTGTGGAAAATCAATAAATTGCGATCTGGCATGGGAGATGCAAATTATCAGGCAGAAGGGCGAAAAAGGAGGGCA
>DATIZR010000051.1 GCA_035516965.1 Nitrospirota bacterium | reverse complement strand
AAGCTACGTACTGGTGGATGATCGACTACAATGAGCACCGTCCCCATGACTCCCTCGGGAGTCTGACGCCGGATGAATGTCTGAAAAACTACACCGGAAACTCTACTTTTAAACTGTCTACTTGACAGGGAAGCTTACGCTGAAACTTCGGTACGAACTAAGTCAAATATATCCAAGGGAATGGCCAGAGTCAATCAACCTAAAGACCTACATTTGGAACGATCGAAGGCATAAGCTCAATCCTGCTCTCCTGCGTACGCGCCAAGCTAAACAACCACTGAGTCAATCCCGGTGCTATGCTGTAACTATAAATACCTCTTCCGAGATACTTCAGGATGAGAAGGGAGGTTCCTATGTTCACGAAAGACTACGAATGGTACATCAGGCATCTGACGGAGCATGCAGGCATGAAATTCTCGGAGGTCCTGCTTGTGGACAATATAGCATCGTGGTGCAGGCGGCATGGAATTGACGAGCCGGATGAGCACAAGCCAATCAAGATCGTGACGGGGAACGGCGTCAGGCTCCTGGTCGCCGAGATGATACCGGATCAGGTCCTGGAAGAACGGATCAACGCGACCCGTATCTTGAGCCAGCTTAAGAGCGTGAGCCAGGATCGTGCGGACTTGCTGAATTCACCGGAGAAAAAGCTCGCTTACCTTTTCCTGAAAGAGCTTTCGCTGACCAAGCCCGACCTCGCGTACGATGACGTGGCAGCCGATGAATGGATATACGGGCAGCTGGACCGCATCGGCATTACCAATCCCGCGAACATGAAAGTCGCGTAGGAAGAGAGTTGATCGAGGCGAGGCATCAGGCTTGATTCCTTCTTCTGTGTCTCCTCCCGCGAAATGGTCTTCGCCAAGAGAGAGGGGGGATCCTCGAGGGTCGCGTCCGGGGGGTTGGGCGTAACCCCATACGAAAATTTAGGCGGGCGACCGAGGACGAGGGTTAAGCATTTCGGATGTCCGAAGCCGATGTAGCTGACCCACCCTCACCCGGCTTTCCCTGAGGGCGAGGTGGTGCGATGACAAAGATACATTTATCGGCTAGTTTCCGAAATGTACCGAGGACACCCTGCACTCGCACCTCAGGCACTCGTATTCACTGGGTGCAGGCGACCGAGCACGACGTGAAGAATTTTCGTCGGGTGCCATTCTTTGGCGTCACCTTTCTTCGGGCAAGCAAGAAAGGTGACGAAAAGAAATGGAAGTCGATAGAAGCCGTTGGGTTGAGCTCGCTTAACCCAACCTACCACTCTAAAAGATCTTTCTCGTTTATCTGTAACCATTCTGTCTATCCGTTATCCATTGCGCGCGCTATAATCAAGATGAAACAAAGGACCACTCCATGGCAAGAGTATTCATTACCGGCTCTTCTGACGGCCTCGGCCTCATGGAGGCGCGGATGCTGGTCAGCCAGGGCCACCAGGTCGTACTGCACGGGCGGAGCCGGCAGCGGGCAGATGAGGCGCTTTCCAAGGTCCCGGGTGCGCTTACTGCAGTTGTCGGAGATCTGGCAAGCATCGCTGAGACGAAGTCCCTTGCGGACCAGGTGAACGAACTGGGCCCGTTCGATGCCGTGATCCACAATGCCGGCGTCTATGGCGAGTCCCAGTGCATCCGGACCGTCGACGGCCTGCCGCAGATCTTTGTTGTGAACTCCCTGGCCCCCTATATCCTGACCTGCCTGATCAGGAGGCCGAAGCGTCTGGTCTATACGAGCTCGGGCCTGCACCAAGGCGGCGATGCCACGCTCCACGACCTCGCGTGGACCAGCCGGCGCTGTTCGGCCTCGAGCGCCTACGCCGATTCGAAGCTGCACAACGTCATCCTCGCCTTTGCCGTCGCCCGCAAATGGCCCGGCGTATTGTCCAATGCCGTGGATCCCGGCTGGGCAGCCACGAAGATGGGAGGGCGGGGAGCTCCCGTCAGCGTCGAGGAGGGGTCGCGTACGCAGGCGTGGCTGGCTGCAAGCTCGGTCCAGGAAGCCCTGGTCTCGGGACGATATTTCTCTCACCAGCAGCTCCGGAGCTTTCACCCCGCTGCCGCAGACCCGGCTGTCCAGGAAAAGTATCTTTCAGAATGCTGCCGCTTGTCCGGGGTCGCATTCCCCGCGTAGCCTCCCTTCTTTGACCTTCCCCCGAATCAGTGGTATCGTGGTATCAGAAGGGCAAAGATCCGGTCGCATGCCAGCGGCGCGCGAACCGGGCAGCAACAGCAGAAGGAGGGTCAAATCATGCCTACGGGTACTGTGAAACTTTACCGCGTGCTGCGCGCAGCGCCGGAGCGGGTCTATCGCTCATTTCTCGATGCCGATGCCATGGCGAAGTGGCTTCCGCCCAACGGGTTCACGGGAAGGGTCCACCAGCTCGACCCGAAGGTAGGCGGGACCTACCGGATGTCGTTCACGAACTTCACGACAGGCAGAAGCCATGCGTTCCATGGCGAGTACCTTGAGCTGATCCCGAACGAGCGGCTTGTATACACGGACAGATTCGACGATCCCGGCCTTGCCGGCGAGATGCGAACGACGGTGCACCTGAAGAAGAGCGCCTTCGGAACCGACCTGGACATCGTGCAGGAGGGCATCCCCGAAGCGATTCCCGTTGATGCCTGTTATCTCGGATGGCAGGAGTCGCTCGTCCTTCTTGCCAAGCTCGTTGAGGCTGAGATCCGCGATTGAGTGAACTGCGCCGCAGGGCTCGCCGATGGCTGGTATATCACGCCGGACAACAGGAAGCAGACATTCTTCCGGACGTTGCCGCGTTTGTCAGGTCTGTACATGGTAGGGCAGTGGACCGCGCCGTTCACCGGCGCAGCGATCGCGGCGCTTTCCGGTTGCCAGCTGATCCAGCTGTTGTGCAATCAGATTGAAAAGGTATTCGTGACAGAAGAGCAGAACAGGTCAGAGGCACGCCTTGCGGCTTGATGAATCCACAGCGGGCCTCACACGAAGCCGCGGAGACACGAAGAAAAATAAAAGATATCCTGGGTCTTCTGGGATTGACAAAGCACTGCGCATCCGTATAATCAATTCACTGATAGAATCATCTTTGCCTGCACGGCGAGTACCCTGTCCCTCGCGCCCGGCGAAAAGGGATCGTGAAAGAGAGGCTTCCCTCATGCGTCGATTGATAACGTCCGCCGCGATCGTCACGTGTCTGGCGGTTTCAGGTCTTTTTGGGCCACGCGTTGCCGGGGCGGCCGGGCTGGGATTGTATGGTGCAGCGGGAAGCGGCGATGCGACCTGGGACAGCGACTATTCGGACGGGAACAGCAGCAAGGTGGACAAAGACGTGCGGTTTAGGG